>CAXMTO010000294.1:0-2844 GCA_964196355.1 uncultured Myxococcota bacterium | reverse complement strand
CCACCTTTGCGGGAATCAAGCAAGGCGGCGAATACGGAGGGTGAATCAATATGGGGGAAGCAAAACCAGTCTATTGATCCGTCCAATGCAACAAGGGCGATGGTTTGCAGATTTCCTATTATCCCGTAATCACTTATTTTTTTATACATATAATTCTTGGATGAACCTGGGGTGAAGTCTTCCTGTTTTCAGCATTTGTATGTTTTGCTAATTGGTCCAACAACGGTGACATTATTGCATTATTTCGAATTCTACCGATTATGGATAATTGTACCCTCAAGTGATCCGCAAAGCAAATAGCGGAGAAGGTTTCGTAAATGTGATTCTTTTGTTGAGTTCAAAGAGATTGTTATCTAGCCATTAGTTTATAGAAAAAATTTTGCAAACAGAAATTGAGGAAAAGAGTTTTTTATTTTGGAGGACAAGCACCTCCTACTCATGAAGAACTGGAAGAAAAAACCGATTAGTTCTTCCGTTGTTATTTTGTCTAAAAAAGACTAATGAATACACAAGATATCTTTAAACTTTTTCAAGGATGGGAAGAAAAATGACCAGCCAAAAGCCCGAGGTACTTGAGCCAGGTACTGAAATTTTTAATGCTGTTTGTAACGAATGTGGAATTGTAAAAGATGAATCCTTTGACAATCAGCCTTGCTCCTGTGGTGGCGTTTACCATGTTGATTCTGCGCGTTGTCTGCAGTGTGGAGGCAGACATCCTTTCAGCGCTGTAGGTCAGACCTGTAGCTGTGGGGGTGAAATTGTTCCCAAAATGGCGACCTGCCCCTCATGCAAACATCATTCGACCATTGATCATCTTGGTGAACTTTGTCAAAAATGTGAAATCCCGTTGAAAATGGAGGGATAGATGAATCCAGCAATCGAGAATCCTGATACCTTTATTGGTGCCCCTGTTAAAGGTTTGCAGCAGGACGCCCTTGCAATGGTTGAGAAATGTATAGAGTGTGGTTCCTGTTACATTGACTGCGCCTTCAGTAATTATGGCAATGACCGGGAGCAATGCAAGGAATGGATAAAGGAATCCAATGATTTTCTTCTGGGAAAGATTAAGAGAATCAGTCCAGAGTTGATTGAAGCTAATCTTAAATGTGCTGAATGCAACCGGTGCTTCAACTCTTGCCCAGAAGGAATCTATCGTCGTCATGGCAATATGATGATGAAGCATATGACAGGCAACCCTCTGAAGCACAAAATAAATATCCACCCTTACTCAAACTGGAAACTAAAGCAACCGACCATCGAAAAATTTATAGTTTCCAAGTGGCCGGAGCCTCAAAAGGATTGGTATCACAACAAACTCAATGTTCTTAAATCTTCAGAGGTTCTTCTTTATCACGGCTGTTATACATATCTACAACCCCAGCAATGCATGCGACTTGAGGAGATGCTGTCAGCTGCCGGGGTCAAGTTTACAACGGTCGGAAAACTTGAGTACTGTTGCGGTTCCTTTGGCTTTTATCGCGGCCATAATGACATGGCATCCATCAAGCCAAGGTTGTTAGATATGGCCAAAACAGTCAAGCCGACCCGGATAATCACGAATTGCGGCCATTGCTACAATTCAATGATAGATCTGGTAGGCATCTTGGATGACAATATTCCCCAAGTACGACACGCGGCTGAAGAACTTCTAGAACTAAGCATCAGCCAGCGGCTAGAGTTTGCCCATTTAGGGCATACTTATACGATTCATGACTCGTGCAATTTCCGTCAACTCCATGATGAGCATGGGCCTTTACGCAGTTTTATGCGGCGTATCGGTTTTATTCATGAAATGTTGTCACACGGCAAAAACTCTCAATGTTGCGGTGATGTTTCCCGCTATTATGCCCCTGATCATATCGATGCGAATAATCGCAAGGTAAAGATCAGGGAGTTTGTTTCCAGCGGCGCAGAAAACATGGTGACCGTTTGTGCTGGTTGTTATGAGCATTTTTACCTTAACCCACAACTTAAGACTGTTGATTTAATAGATATGGCCTATGAATCGTTTGCTGCCGCCCGGGCCGAGGATATTGAGAAAGAAGAAGCACAACGCATAAAATGGCTGAACATGGCCCCAGTGATGGAATAAGGTAAAGACAATGTTTCAGATTCAGTGGCATGAACGACTCTGCATTAAATGTTTAAAATGTGTTGAAGAATGCCCACGTGGCAATTTGGCTGTGTACGACGGTATGCCCACCCTGGCAAAAACAAATACTTGCACGGGCTGCGGCTATTGCACGACTGCTTGTCCTTCAGGCTCCATATATCATGTTACCTTGAACAAAGATTACTGGGGTAGTTGGCATCCGGGAATCAGAAATAGTGCCTTTAAAATCGCTGTCACCGGCAAATATGTAGTGGAAGGCAAAGGAAGTGACCGTAAATTCCTTAACTGGGACAACCTTATGTTCCTGCCTGCTCAACTTGGCAAGCCACCACGTTTGGATTCAGAGCCAGTAAATACAGAAGTCATTATCGGCCCACGGGCCAAACGCCCAATAAAACTGGAAACGCCTATCCTCATAGGCGCCATGAGTTTCGGCTCACTTTCCCTAGAAGCGAAAAAGGCCCTGGCGATTGGTGCGGCAGCTGTTGGTTCAATGAGCAATACAGGCGAAGGTGGTATGCATGATGAAGAACGCAAGGCGGCACGCTACCTAACTCTGCAATACAGTACTGGACGTTTTGGTGTTGACCAACAGGACCTCAAACGGGCGGACATGATAGAGATCAAGATAGGGCAGGGAGCAAAACCTGGATTGGGCGGACATCTCCTGGCAGATAAAATCACTCCTGAAATTGCTCGAGTGAGAAATATGATCGAGCAGGGAGCTCGTT
>CAXMTO010000293.1:0-5257 GCA_964196355.1 uncultured Myxococcota bacterium | reverse complement strand
TTCATAGGATGAGTCGACGGCGTCTAAAGATGTTTTTTCAGAAGACAGTGGTACTTCTCCAATAACTTCACCTGTTGAGGGGTTATAGAGAGGGACGTAGTCAACTCCTGATTCCTCCACCCATTCGCCGTGAATAAAATTTTTAATTCGAGTAAATTCCATTTCTCCAGTTCTCCTCTTGATAACTTTTTTACAATCACAAATTGTCCCAGAACTCTACGGAAAAGAACTGAAACAGCTGACGGTTTATTTATTGGAAATAAACTATATCATAAAATATAGTCCAGCGTTTTTCGACGGCCTTGAAGCTTTGTGCACCCTTTATTCCCCAATATTTCAGCGCAAGAAAGAATAACGTTAGTGGGGCAAGATAGACAGGAGACACAGCAAATTATCTGCATGATTCTGCGAGTAGTCCCATATCTGAAATCTAAAATATCAGACATCAGGCGTCTCTGTCAACAATAATTTATCGAAACTTTCGATTCAGCCTTCGTTGGATCTTTGATAGAAATCAAATCCATTCCAACCCGACGCCGTAAAGCTCCTTCGATTTTTTATTTTAATAAAAGAGAAATAATATTGAAAATTATCTTGACAGATACCTGATATCTGATGTATCAGGTATCTATGTGAAGCACAGATAACACCTGCAGGTTGCTGCAGGTAACATTCCCTGTAACAAACCGGGGGATACAACATATATATTGTGGAGGCACTAAAATGGCTAAAATGAAAATGACCACCGAAGAGGCGTTTATTAAAGTTCTTCAGATGCACGGGCTCGATACTGCGTTTGGAATTATTGGTTCAGCGATGATGCCGGTCTCTGACCTGTTTCCTCAAGCAGGAATCACTTTCTGGGACTGTGGACATGAATACAGCGCTGGTATGATGGCAGACGGTTTTACCCGGTCATCCGGCAAGATGTCCATGCTTGTTGGCCAGAACGGACCCGGTATCGCTAACTTCGTCACTCCTGTAAAAACGGCTTACTGGAACCACACCCCCCTGCTGCTGATAACTGCGCAGGCTGCCAATATGACAATGGGCCAAGGCGGTTTCCAGGAAGTCCCGCAGATGGCCATGTTTGAGGACATGGTTGCCTACCAGGAAGAAGTCCTGCACCCTTCCCGTATGGCAGAAGTTCTCAACCGGGTGATCATGCAGGCAAAACGTGCTTCCGCACCAGCTCAGATTAATATCCCCCGTGACTTCTGGACCCAGGTGATCGAAATTGAACTGCCCGCTATCGTAGACTTTGAGGTCCCTGCTGGTGGTGAAGGAGCCATTGCCCGCGCAGCAGTGCTTCTGTCGGGTGCCAAATTTCCCGTAATACTGAACGGCGGCGGTGTTGTGATCGGCGGTGCAATCGACGACTCAAAGGCACTGGCTGAGCGCCTGGATGCGCCCGTTTGCTGCAATTACCAGCACAACGATGCTTTTCCCGGGAGCCACGAGCTGTTCACTGGCCCACTGGGGTACAATGGGTCAAAGGCTGCTATGGAGTTGATTTCCAAGGCGGACGTTGTACTGGCCCTGGGCACCCGCCTGAACCCATTTTCCACCCTTCCTGGATACGGCATTGACTACTGGCCGCAAGATGCCGCTATTATTCAGGTAGACATCAACCCTGACCGCATTGGTCTCACTAAACCCGTTACCGTTGGAATCGTTGGCGACGCTAAAAAGGTTGCCAATTCTATTCTTGCCCAGCTTTCTGCTACCGCCGGTGATGCAGGCCGACAAGAGCGCAAGGCACTGACCGCAAAAACCAAGGCGGACTGGGCTGAAGAGCTGGCTTCCATGGATCATGAGCAGGACGATGCCGGCACCACCTGGAACGAGCGTGCCCGTAATCGTGAGCCGGAGAAAATCACTGCACGTATGGCCTGGCGAGTTATTAAAGAAGCACTGCCGGAAGAGGCGATTATCTCCTCTGATATCGGAAACAACTGTGCTATTGGCAATGCCTACCCGACCTTTGAAAAAGGCCGTAAATACCTGGCCCCAGGCATGTTTGGCCCCTGCGGCTACGGCTTTCCATCCATCTGCGGTGCAAAAATTGCCAAACCTGACCTACCTGCAGTCGGTTTTGCAGGAGACGGTGCTTTTGGCATTTCCATGAACGAAATGACCGCCTGTGGTCGTGACGAATGGCCTGCCATCACCATGGTTATCTTCCGTAACTACCAGTGGGGTGCTGAAAAACGTAACACCACTCTCTGGTACAGCGACAATTTTGTCGGTACCGAGCTGGACAGGGATGTTTCTTTTGCCGCCATAGCAAAGGCCTGCGGTGTTGAGGGTGTTCAGGCAACCACCATGGATGATCTGTCCGAGAAACTGAACGCTGCCATCAAGGCGCAGATGGAAGAGGGCAAAACCACTTTCATCGAAGTCCTGACCAACCAGGAACTCGGCGAACCCTTCCGTCGCGATGCCATGACCGCACCGGTTGCTGTGGCAGGGATTGATATCAACGACATGCGTCCTCAGAAGAGTGTGTAAGAGAGACTAAAGCAGACCCGTATGACCGTACATTTAAAGTCGGTCATACGGATCTAACACTCCCTCAAGGGGGTATAAGTACCTTGAAGATGCTTCTAACATTATGATTCCAAAAATGAATATTTGTTTTCTATCATAAAAAACAAGAAATTTAAGAGTAAGGTACTAAATCGTCCCTTATAGAAACTGATTACAGGTCTACCAAAAAGGAAAGAGGGTCATGGAAAAAACAAATTGGCTTGAATACGATGCAGATGAAATGGTCCAAGGTGATAAAGACAGTCTGTGGCACCACCTGAAGCCCCACAAGGTATTCGAAAACCAGGAACAACTCGTTGTTGTTGAAGGTAAGGGCCTTAATATTACTGATATCAGAGGTCGTGAATACCTCGACGTCACCTCCGGTGGTGTCTGGAGTGTCATGGTCGGCTATGGGCGCGAGTCCGTGGCAAAAGCCGTTTATGATCAACTGGTTAAAATGCCGTATTTTGCAGGAGCCTTCGGCAATGTTCCTGCCATTAAATTCGCTCAGAAGCTGCTTGAAAAACTTCCTCGCATGGACAAGGTCTATTTTTCAAACAGTGGATCTGAAGCTAACGAAAAAGCATTCAAGATCATTCGCCAGGCTTCTAAAATTGTGCCGGAACGAAAAGGAAAATATAAAGTGCTTTTTCGTGACAGAGATTATCATGGCACTACAATTGGGGCGATGGCTGCCTCCGGACAGAATGAACGTACACAAGATTTTGGCCCGTTCCCTGATGGCTTTGTAGAGTTTCCTCACTGTTGCTGCTACCGCTGCCCCTTTGATAAAACCTATCCCGGCTGTAATATTGAATGTGCCCATGTGATAGAAGAGGTCATAGAAAGAGAGGGTGCTGACACCATTGGCGGCCTGATTGTTGAACCGGTCACAGCCGGTGGCGGTATTATTCCACCTGTAAAGGAATACTTCCCAATAGTCCAGGATATTTGCAAAAAACATGATATCTGGCTCATCATGGATGAAGTCGTCTGTGGTTTTGGCAGAACCGGCAAATTCTGGGGCCATGAGCAGTTTGACGTTGACCCTGACATGATCACCATGGCCAAAGGCCTCGCAAGCTCGTACGAACCACTTTCAGCAACGGTTGTAAAGCAGCATATATATGACTGTTTTGTTAACGACCCATCAGATCCGGAAACGAGATTAAACTACTTTCGTGATATCAGTACCTACGGCGGCTGCGCAGGACCGATGGCCGCAGCTCTTGAATCTACCAGGATAATTGAAGATGAAGACCTGGTTGAAAACAGCCGCGTCATTGGCAAATATCTGCTGGAGAAGCTGCAGGAGTTAAAAGATCTGCCAATTGTTGGAGATGTTCGTGGGGTTGGCCTGTTCTGCGGCGTTGAGTTTGTCCGTGACAAGGCAACGAAAGAGCCTGTATCAGAAGCTGAAATGGGCACTATCATGGGTAACATGATGGCTCAAAATGTAATAGTGGGAAGGACAAACAGCAGCATTACCGGTTTAAATACAGTTATGAACTTCGCCCCTTGTCTTATTATTACAAAAGAACAGGTTGATCGAATCGTAGGAGCTGTGCGGAACGCCGTTGAAAAAGGTATTTGAGAATAACACTGTGACAAAACGCCATCGATCTCTAATTGATCGGTGGCGCACTATAAATAGAGCTTACAATACCCACGGAGGTAGAAAGTGAAAGTCGGAATTTTAAAAGAAATCAAAGTGCTGGAAAAAAGAGTATGTATGGTGCCTACTGGTGTTGCCACTATGATTGCAAACGGCCATGAAGTTATTGTTGAAACCGGTGCAGGAGCAGGTGCGGGCTTTCCTGACGCAGAATATGTAGAAGCTGGAGCCACCATGGTTGACACCCCCGCTGATGTTTATGCTGCCTGTGACATGGTAATGCACGTTAAAGAGCCGCAGCCTTCTGAATATGACTTGATTCGGGAGGGTCAGATCGTGTTCACTTACCTGCACCTTGCAGCAGATGAACCACAGACTAAAGCATTGATGAAAGCCAAATCAGTTAACATCGCCTACGAAACCATAGAAAAAGCTGACGGCTCGCTGCCGCTGCTGGTGCCAATGAGTGAAGTTGCCGGTCGTATGGCTGCTCAGGAAGGCGCAAAATATCTCGAGATGCCTCAGGGCGGTATGGGTGTTCTTCTTGGCGGTGTTAAAGGTGTCGCTCCCGCCACCGTTGTTGTTATCGGTGGAGGCGTTGTTGGTATTAACGCTGCCAAGATGGCATGCGGCCTTGGAGCGCAGGTGTACATTCTGGACACGAACCTTGAGAGACTCGCATATCTTGACGATGTGATGCCTGCTAACTGCTTTCCTGTAATGTCCAATCCTGCAATTTTAAGAAAATACGTTTTCGAAGCCGACCTGGTTATCGGCGCCGTGCTCATCCCCGGTGCTAAAGCTCCAAAACTGATCACCAGAGATATGCTTGCAGACATGAAAGACGGTTCCGTAATCGTCGATGTTGCCATTGATCAGGGCGGTTGTCTTGAAACCTCCAGAGCTACAACCCACGCTGATCCTACCTATGTAATTGACGGCGTTGTCCACTACTGTGTCGCCAATATGCCTGGGGCTGTTGCACGCACCTCCACCGTTGCACTCACCAACGCCACCCTCCCTTATGCTGTAGCAATTGCAAATAAAGGGTGGAAAAAAGCGATGCAGGACAGCAATGAAATCAAATTAGGTGCTAACGTAATTGATGGC
>CAXMTO010000292.1:0-9181 GCA_964196355.1 uncultured Myxococcota bacterium | reverse complement strand
TACGAATCCACCTTTGATGATGACAGCAATAACCGACAGGAGGTAGAAGCCGTTATAACTGATCTGGTCGGCAGGGCAGGGCTCCATCTACGGGCAAGTCGCCAGGTTGCAAGGCGGGTAGGTGTCTGGCTGCGATATTCGGACGGTACTCATGTGGTACGTCAGGCTTCCTGCCGTGCGGGCAGTAACAATGATTTTGTCCTGCACAGACTCGCTATCACAGCTCTGCAAAGGGCCTGGATCAGACGAACACGGATCCGAAGTTGTCGTCTGGTTTGTGATCGTCTGCAGAAGCAATCACCTCAGTTATTGCTTTTCCCTGATAACGGAGACAAGGGGCAGAGGCAGAGGAAGGTGCTGGGGGCCATGGATACTATCCGCAATCGATTTGGTCACCGGTCGATCTGTATAGGCAGCCAGTGCCGGGCCGAATGTTCTGTAAGAGGCGCTGATCTGGACTCAGTGCACTGAGTCCAGATCAAGTGATGTTTCCGCTACGCGTCCGATCCTACTATTCCCTGTTGCAGGGGACATCCTCCCCCGCTGTACTCTGCAGGAGTGCAAAACGCCATGGATACACAGGCCTCGCTCTCACCGACAGGGATAACCTCTATGGGCTGTGGGCGTTCCTTGAAAGTTGTAAACTCGAGGGTCTGCGACCTGTCATCGGGGCTGAAATAACTGAGCCTGGTTCAAAAAAATCCATCACCTGCCTGGTTTGTAACAAGGAGGGATACAGTAATCTCTGCCTTCTGATTACAAGACGTCACCGGGAGAAGGGCTTTTCTCTGGCCACTGGTTTACCAGAATATTCGAAAGGATTGGTCGTTCTATGCAGGGATCAGGAATTGTTGGAGAGATATCAGCAGAATGGGGCAGAGGTAGCAGCAGATCTGGGGGGGCGTCCAACAGAGGCGGGTCGATTTTTACGAAACTGGGCTACAGCACATGGGATAACATGTGTTGCCACCCCCGACAGTGATATGGCCGAGAAAGGGGACTTCCAACTCTCCTGCCTGCTTCGGGCGGTGCGTGAGGGGATGACTATAGGTGACGTGCAGGAAAGAGAGGAGAAGGGCAAACCGGACTGGATGGCGGGACCGGGTGAATATAACGAGAGGTTTGCTGTCTGGCCGGAATTGATTACGGCTACAGAGGATGTTGCTGCTCTCTGCAATTACAGAGGACCCGATTTTGGTGCAGTTATGCCTCCCTGGCGTGGAGGTGATAACAGGGCCGCCGGTTCAGTTCTGCGGCAGAAGGCATTCATCGGGGCCATGCATAGATATGGGGATGATCTGGGCGAGCCGGTGGTTGAACGTCTGGAGCATGAGTTGGCTGTTATTGAACGAATGGGATTTTCATCCTATTTTCTTGTGGTTCGGGACATTGTTCATCGAATAGGAGAGGACGGTAACCGGAAAAAACGAAGGATCTGTGGCCGTGGCTCCGGTGCAGCTTCTCTTGTTGCCTATTGCCTGGAAATTACAAACGTCTGTCCGATCAAATATAACCTCTATTTTGAGCGGTTTCTTAATCCCGGAAGAACGGATCCTCCTGACATTGATATAGATTTTCCCTGGGATGAACGGGATGAGGTGCTCAGTGAAGTCTTAAGTGATTTCAAAGATCATGCCGCTATGGTCTGTAACCATGTTTTTTTTAAAGCACGTATGGCTATACGGGAGACAGCCAAGGCTTTCGGGTTACCGGGGTATGAGATATCGCAGGTGACCAGGCGGCTGCCATGGATGTATGATAAGCATGGTGAAGAGAGCCTGGAGAAGCGTATCAGCAGCCTTGTTACTTTTAGAGGGCAGGATCTGTCGCCCCCCTGGCCGGAAGTTTTGGCCCTGGCGGAAAAACTTATCGGTTTACCACGATACCTCTCTGTACATCCGGGAGGTGTGGTGATAACACCAAATCCGATAGGGAACTACGTCCCCGTAGAAAGGGCTGCTAAAGGAGTACCGATTATTCAGTGGGAGAAAGATGGAACTGAAGAAGCGGGACTGGTGAAAATTGATATTCTCGGCAACAGGAGTCTTGGGGTTATTCGTGATTGTCTTCACGCTGTGGCCGGGAGTGTCGGTTCGCCGATTGAAGCGAGCTGGCAGCCTGAAGATGATGTCGCCACCAGGCTTGCGGTAGCAAGAGGGGAGACTATGGGTTGTTTTTATATAGAAAGTCCGGCTATGCGGCTATTACAGCAAAAGGCAGCAAGTGGGGATTTTGAAGAGTTGGTCATTCAGTCGTCAATCATTCGACCGGCAGCAAACGACTTTGTCAGGGAATATGTGCGACGCCTGCATGGTGGAAGCTGGCAGCCGCTCTGCCCTGAGATGGGAGATGTCCTTGACGAAACATATGGCCTGATGGTCTACCAGGAAGATGTCTCCAGAGTTGCAGTAGCTCTCGCTGGATTTAGCCATAGTCAGGCCGATGGTTTGCGCAAGGTGATGTCGAAAAAAGAGAAAAAGCTCCGGCTGGAGAACTACAGGGAACGATTTTTTGAGGGATGTATGGCCCGGAATACTGAACCGGCTGATGTTGAGCGGATGTGGGGGATGATGATGAGTTTTGATGGTTATTCTTTTTGCAAACCGCATTCAGCGTCCTATGCACGGGTATCCTACCAGGCCGCATATCTTAAGACACATTTTCCGGCTGAATTCATGGCGGCGGTGATATCCAACCAGGGTGGGTATTACTCAACCTTTGCCTATGTCTCTGAAGCGAAGAGGCATGGCCTGAAAATCCTTCATCCCGATGTACGACAAAGTGAAATGCGCTGGATCGGGAAAAAGAAATGGGTGCGGGTTGGGTTGCAGCAGGTACATGGTTTATCTCAAAATTTTCTGGAACGTCTTCTCAGTAAAAGAAAAGTGAACCAGTTTGTAGACGTTATAGATTTTTTTATGCGAACAAAACCCTCCGACAATGAGGTCAGCGCACTTATTCATGCCGGCGCTCTGGATAGTCTTGGCAAGACGCAGAACAGATCCGCATTGCTCTGGCAGTGGGCAAGCTATCAGCGTGCTCGAAAAGCTGCCTCTCATTTTTCTCTTTTTGGCGTGACACTGCCACCACCGCCCCCTCTTGCCTCTCCGGATTTGAGAACCAGGTCGAGACTGGAATTTGTTGTGCTCGGCTTTCTCTGCGATAGGCATCCTCTGCAATTTTTTACCTGTTGCAACCGGCAGATGGTGAAAGCATGTGATCTCGCAACCCATAGGGGACGGCGTGTGGAGCTGATGGGCTGGCTGTTGAGTGGCAAAGTAGTATCAACCTGCAGTAATGAGATTATGGAGTTTTTAACCTTTGAAGATGAGACTGCTCTGTTTGAAACGACTTTTTTCCCAGATGTATATACACGTTATGCAAATATTCTGACCTGTGGAAAACCGTATGTTCTTGCAGGGCTTGTGGAAGAGGATTATGGAGCATTGACTCTGACCGTTGACCGGATTCGGTTGCTGCACAAATGATTATGTACTCTTTTGCGAAGGATTCCCCTGCAGGATGTTGAAGAGCATTCAGTCTTTGGGGAAGATGTGAAATTGAAGTTTTTGTCTCCGGTGGATTGTGATTACAATTTTGGTTTTAATAAATTAGAAAATAGCGTATTGTTACAGTATGTTTTCACTATCTTCGGAGGGTATAAGGTCTTTTACTGGCAAATTTAACCGACTCCTGCTATCTCAAATTTTGGGAATCTTTGCTGTCGGCACAGATGATTTTGAGCGGGGAGCTATGTGTACTGTATGAGTTTTGGTGAATGGAATGGTACGTATTCTAATTATTGATGATGAACCGAGTATTATTGAAGTACTGCGCAAGATTCTTCAGTTTGAGGGATATGATGTGGCCACTGCAGCCAACGGGGAGGAAGGATTGGAACTGTTCCGTCAAACTCCCTGTGATCTTGTCATAACGGATATGGTGATGCCGGCAAAAGACGGCTTGCAAACTATACTTGACCTGCGGAAAGAAAAACCGGATTTACCGGTCATAGCGATGTCAGGCGGCGGAGCTATCTCGAAGGAACGTTATCTGGCAGTCGCTGGTTATCTTGACAGAGTTATTACTATAGCTAAGCCTTTTTCTGTAGGAGCCATTGCTGAGGCAGTCGTCAAATTACTTTCGGAGGCAGACGACCCGGAGTGAAATTCTTAACATGTTTCGATTTTGAACGGAAAAACTCTCTATCCAACTACGGCTTAAAATGGTGTATATTGATTCAAGGTGCTGTTTTTTTTGTGCACGATCGGTAAGGTATAAACAATAATAACAATAATGCGGCGTCATAATGATCTGCGGCGTTCCTGTGATGATATACAGGATTGCTTCTAAGAGGGGTGAACTATGGTTCTGGGTGCGGAAGCTGGCATGACTCTCAATTCTGTAATTGATTCGAGCTGTTCTAAATTCAAAGATACGCATGCTATTGGCATGGCAATGGAAGACCCTCTTACATACAAAATGCTTCAGGAACGGGTTGTTGCTCTGGCGTCACGTTTGCAGAATGAAGGCGTTGTAAAGGGGGACCATGTCGCAATCCTCAGTGAAAATTCCCCTAACTGGGGGATTGCCTATCTGGCTGTAGTACGTCTTGGAGCTGTCGCTGTACCTATCCTGCCGGATTTGCCGGAGAGTGATGTACATCATATACTCAATGAAATGCGGGTTAAAATTCTTTTTATTACCGAGAGGTTGATTGAAAAAGTCTATGAACTGAGCAGTGAATTGAGAGGGCTTGTGATAACTCTTGATAATTATGAGACGGATGGTGAGGTTGTTTCTGTTATCCCTTTTACTGACTATCTCGATGAGGCCATTGCTGCTTTGAGAAGTGATCTTGACGATCCTGTTTTTCCCGTTGTTGGAGAAGATGATATTGCATCTATTCTTTATACTTCCGGCACTTCCGGTTTTTCCAAGGCTGTAATGTTGAGCCATAAGAATCTGGCTTCAAACGCTTATGCTGCATCAAAACTGATGGAAATAAAACCAGGTTCCACCTGGCTGTCAATTCTGCCTATGTCCCATACCTATGAGTTCACCTGTGGTTTTATTCTGCCGCTACTCTGTGGGTGTCGCATCGCTTATGCCGGAAAAGCACCGACTCCGGCTATTTTGCAGAAGTTATGTCGCCACGAGCGTCCTTTTGTGATTTTTGCTGTACCCCTGGTTCTCGAAAAGATATATAAAAAACGGGTTATTCCGCAGATTGAGAAGAGCAAACCCTTAACTCTTCTCTGTAAAACTACTTTTGGAAGAAAGTTCATTTACAGGCGTATTGGTAAGAAATTGCTGGACTTTTTTGGTGGAAATCTTGGCCTTATGGGTATCGGGGGGGCGGCACTCAACCCGGAGGTGGAACAATTCCTCAGCGAAGCCGGATTTCCCTATCTGATCGGTTATGGTATGACCGAATCTTCTCCGCTTATTGCCGGCGGTCCCATGGGTGATAAAACTATTGCTATTGGTTCGACGGGAAAACCGCTTTCGGGTGTCGATGTAAAAATAGTTGATCCTGCTTCAAATAGCAGGATTGGCGAGATTTATGTGCGTGGTCCGAATGTGATGAAAGGCTACTACAACGACACAGATGCGACCAAGGATGTGCTGGACAGTGATGGCTGGCTTGCGACCGGAGATCTCGGGTTTTTAGATGACGCAGGCAATCTGCATGTCTCAGGCAGATCGAAGAATGTCATTGTAATGGCCAATGGAGAAAACGTTTATCCCGAGGTCATAGAACACAAGATCAATACCGTCAACTGGGTTGTAGAGAGTATAGTGATTGAAAATAACGAAAAACTTGAGGCCTGGATTTATCCCGATTATGAATTTATTGATGATCAGACTGTCGGCGGTTCAAGTGCTGATAGACGTGCCTATATAGAAAATCTACTCGACAGTACGCGAGGAGAAATTAATGATCAGTTGCCCAAAACATCTCGCTTGAGTAAAGTTCTGGAGAGAAGAGAGCCCTTTGTCAAGACAGCGACACATAAAATTAAACGATATCTGTACGATAGTCATGCTGCTCTAGACTGAAAAGTATGGTTCAGCCAATACGTGGATAGCCCCGGTTGCATGATTGCGGCAGGGGCTATTTTTTTGTATGAAAAATTAAAACCGAAAATACGTTTACGGGCACGAGTATGAGCATGAGCAGGGGGTGTATACCTGCCGCCATTGATGCGTAATTAAAATCACCCTCTGGACGGGGTGACTTCTTTATGGATAAAAACATGGATAAGGTTGAGCAAAAAAAAACTATCTGCCCGTTAGATTGTCCCGACAGCTGTGGCATGATAGCAACGATTGTGAATGGTAGAATCACTGGACTGAGTGGCGATAAAGATCATCCATATACCAATGGTTTTATCTGTCGCAAGATGCGGAGCTATCCTGAAAGGGTTTACGACCCAAAAAGAATCCTCTTTCCTCAGATCCGGGATGGGAGAAAGGGAGAGGGTAATTTTCGTCGCATATCCTGGGATGAAACCTTTGATATTCTGGTGAACAAGCTGACAGAGATCAAACAAGAGTATGGTGGCGAGTCAATACTTCCTTATTCCTACGCAGGCAACATGGGGGCAGTCAACAGGTTTGCGGGATACCCCTTTTTTCATCGCCTGGGTACCTCGCGGCTTGATCAGACAATTTGTGCTGCTGCATCTGGTGCCGGCTGGCAAAAACATTGCGGGAGTATACCTGGTTCCCCCCCTGAAAAAGCGCTGGATGCCGATCTTATAGTCTGCTGGGGTATGAACTGTAAGGTTACAAATGTCCATTTCTGGCAATATGTAGCCAAGGCAAAAAAAAGAGGATGCAGGGTCCTGGTTATTGATCCGTATAGGAATGCGACTGCCAAATCCGCTGATATCTACCAGGTGGTAAAGCCGGGAGGTGATGTGTCACTGGCTCTTGGCATTCTGAAAGCACTGATTGAACGCCATCTTGTGTCCGAGGAATATATTAATAAAGAAACGGCGGGGTTCGACCAACTTTCAGACTACCTGAAAAACACCGACTGGCAGGAATTTGTTACCCAAAGCGGGGTAGAAAAGGAACGGATGGAAGAGTTATCCGGGCTGTTTAGTCACTCTCCCAGAACTTTTTTGAGGCTGGGGACCGGTCTTACTCGAAACAGCCGCGGCGGAATGGCTGTGCGGGCAATCACTTCCCTGGCCGCTGCCCTGGGGTTGTTTGGGGCCGGGAATGGAAAGGGAATTCTCGATTTCACCGGTGGTTTTCGTGGTGATAATGATAAGTTGACCTATCCTTCTCTAGCTGAGAAGACGACCCGGAAAGTGAATATGATTCAGCTGGGTCATGCTCTCACCGTTCTTGAGCCACCGGTTAAAGGGCTTATTGTCTATAACTCAAACCCTCTAAGTGTGAACCCTGACGGCGCCACGGTACGACGAGGCATGATGCGGGAGGATCTCTTTACCGTTGTGCATGAACATGTCATGACACCAACTGCCCGTTACGCAGATCTCCTGCTCCCTGCGACCACTTTCTTAGAAAACAGGGATATCTATACCGGTTATGGCCACTTTTACATGGGTGTGGTTGAGCCTGCTGTTCCGCCAATTGGTGAGGGTATGTCAAATTTTGATCTTTTTCAGAGCCTGGCTGCTAAAATGGGTTTTGAGGACGCACCTTTCAAGCAGAGCTGCGATGAGAGAATAGCTGATTACCTCGGTGATATGGAAGGGATACCGTCGAATGTTTCGATACCTGAAGTTATGGAGGGTGGATATGTCCTTTCCACTCGCGCCAATAAAACAGGTTCTCTTTTAGCTGATCATCATTGCAAATTTCAGTTCAGTTCCGGTTTTAGCCCGAAGGAACCAGGTATTCCCTGTCTTATTGCAGGAGGAGAATTCGATGATGTTGATCTGCAATCAAGGTTTCCCTTTATGCTGATTACTCCACCCCATATGGATCTGCTTAACTCCACCTTCGGGGAACGTTATCCGGAAAAGCCTGGCGAATTGCTGATCCACCCGCAAGATGCTGCTGCCTCGAATATACATGATGGGGAAGCAGTGATCCTGGAAAATTATCGGGGATGGACGACCCGGTTCGCCAAGGTGACCGAGGATACCCAGAGAGGTCTGCTGGTGGCGGAAGGTGTCTTCTGGCAGAGCGGAGGTCTGGAAGGAAACGCAATCAATGATCTGACCTCACAAAACCTCTCAGATATGGGAGGCGGTGCAACCTATCATGAGTCGAGGGTTAGACTGAAGAGAGTACAAAAATCGCCCTCGCCTGACATCCGTAAGTCTACAGCTATCTGAATAGTTATGAAAGAAGTAAATTGTTGGCGAAACTGATGACAGGTAGAATAACCTTGGAGAGAACACCACTGAAGGCCAATACCAGGATAATTATAAAACCATAGCGTTCTACCTGCAGATAAGAACGCGCAAGGTCATTTGGCAGAATGCCTGTCAGGATACGGCTGCCATCCAGAGGGGGGATAGGAAGAAAGTTAAAAATACAGAGAACGAGATTGATCCAGACGGAGGCGATCAACATTCCATTAAGGGGAACGAGAATGGCCTCTGCTAAGGCCGAATAGGGGAGCATGGAGGCCAGTGCCCAGATAAATTTGGTCACAATTGCACTTATAACGGCCAGACCAAGGTTGGTCGCCGGGCCAGCCAGTGCTACCCAGAGCATGTCTTTTTTTGGGTTTTTAAAATAAGCAGGGTTTACCGGTACCGGCTTTGCCCAGCCGAATTTGATGAAGAAAAAGGCAATAGTCCCTATTGGGTCAAGGTGTTTAAGAGGGTTAAGAGTCAACCTGCCCAGGCTTTTTGCTGTGGGATCTCCCAGACGATACGCTACATACCCATGGGCAAACTCATGTACAGTTAAAGCAAGGAGGAGTGGCGGAGCAAGAATTATGAGCTGAGTTATAAAATTATTCATTATTTCCTGTGAGAAAAAGTGTTGAAGAGCCGACCCAGCGCTAAAAATAAGCACTGTTCAAGGTGGGGCAAGCTCCTAAAGCGGGAAGTTGCTTTTTAACAGGACAAGTTCTTCGTCCCTGTTGCATGCAAGGCCGTCCAGTCTGCCATTTCGCAGGGAGGTCAGGATTTTTTTGAAAAGAGGGCCTGGCTTGTAGCCAAGGTCCACGAGATCCTGTCCAGTC
>CAXMTO010000291.1:0-7065 GCA_964196355.1 uncultured Myxococcota bacterium | reverse complement strand
GGGGTGCGCCGCTGCGGTGGCTGGGTATTCAGTAATGGTAAAACCAATGATCGTTCAGTATGGTGCACTGCGGATCACTGCGTTGACAATGTTTATCGGCGCACTTGGATTATGGCTGGTTGTCGGTTTGTTCTTCGACGTCTGGATATCTGCTGCCAGACTGACATCAATGCCGGGTAATGGCCTGGCTGCGTTATTGGTCATTGCATTGTGGAATACTACAATAACCCAGTTTCTCTGGATAGGGGGACTGTCTGCAGTACCCGATATCACCCGGGGAAGCTACATATTCTTTCTCAAGCCGGTTATTGCATCGCTACTGGCAGTTCTGATCCTGAAGCAGACATTAACCGGCACCCAGCTTTTTGCTATTTTGATAATCACAGCCTCGGTTGCCTTTGAAGTACTGATTCCTCGCTTAACACAGAAACAGACAGGGCAAAAAAACGGCACAAAGATAAGGGCTTGAGCTTGTTTTAATACGTCCATCAAACACTGACTTTATCCCAAATAAAACAACATAGAAGTAAATGGTTAAACCAGTATCACAATATCCAGACCTGGTGAACCAGTTTTATCTTTCCCTTCGCGATGCAATCTGTGAAGGACAGCTTATACCCGGGGAGAGGCTCAATCAAGACCAGTTGGCGGCAAAATTGCAGGTTTCACGTCAGCCTGTCGGGCAGTCGGGCAGGCAATACAGCTTCTGAAAAGTCAGGGCTTCGTGTGTGACACAGGACGGCGTGGAGTTGAGATTGCGTCGTTAAGTGCTGAACATATAACCGGCCTGTATCAGATACGTGCTGCCCTGGATGCATTGGCAGCCCGTGAGGCGGCGCTCAATAATCCCGCTGTTGCTCTTGAGGCAATCAGCGAGGGTGACGCAAATAAAGCACGCCACCTTGCCCGCCAGCATGGCAAGCAGGCGGCTGCAGAATTGGCAGCACAGGCAGTGTCGGACAGTTTGCCTTAAAAGTGCCTTGGTGGTAACTCTAAGTTTCTGATTTCAAACCTCTCTCACAATTTCTTGTTTTTTACCGTTTACCGGTGTTAGAATGATTTCGAGGGTGCTATCGGGATTTCTCTTCCTCTCCGCTTCGACTTGAAAGTGATTACTTATCACCTTACGCAACGCAACATGTTGTATTAACATGCTTATCTGCGTAAAAAGCAAATCCCTGATTTTAGTCGGATCAATAAGAATACTGCGATGCGTGCACTGATTGAGGTGATCTCGCTCTGGTCCTTATTTTGCTGACAGGCCCCGCTAATACACAACGTGGCCTGAGCTAATCCGAGGATGAGCGTGTTTGCGTAGTGGCGCCATCACAAAACACCACGGCAGACAAAATGCACGGCGCTTCACATAGTAGAACAATTTTCAATTATTAATATTACGGACAAAAGGCAGTGATAACAGATGAACAATAAACAAAAACAAGGTCTCTATCGCCAGGAATTTGAACACAGCAGCTGTGGGATCGGGTTTGTCGCCAATCTCAAAGGGCACAAGGATCATAAAATTATTAGTGACGCCCTTTCAATGCTCTCCCGAATGGAGCATCGAGGTGGTACCGGCTTTGATATAAAAAGCGGTGACGGAGCCGGGATTCTCACTCAAATTCCTCATGCTCTTTTTCAAGCGGAGTGCCCCAAGGCCGGCATTGAGCTGCCTGATTTTGGAAATTATGGGGTTTGTGTGACTTTCTTTCCCCAGGATAATGATAAACGGGTAGAGTGTAAATCCATCCTGGAGAGCAATATCGAAAAAATTGGTCTCATTTTGCTTGGGTATCGCAAAGTCTCAGTCGATAATTCTGATCTTGGACAGGCCTCAAAGGAAACTGAACCAAGTGTCCAGCAGATCTTTATCCGACGTCCCGAGGAAATGGATCTGGACACCTTTGAGCGTAAGTTGTTTGTGCTGAGAAACTACACCCAACACAAAATTCGTGAAACGATCAGTGATATTGGTGATAATTTTAACATTATCTCCTCTTCCTACAAGACAATCAACTATAAAGGTCAATTCACGACTTCGCAGGTACCACTTTACTATAAAGACCTGACAAATGAGCTCATGGCTTCGTCAATTGCCCTGGTGCACTCACGTTTTTCCACTAACACATTTCCGTCCTGGAAACTGGCTCAGCCGTTTCGCTACATTGCCCATAATGGTGAAATCAATACGATTCGTGGAAATATCAATTGGATGCGAGCCCGAGAGGAGCTGCTGGAATGTACAGCTTTCAGTCGTGAAGAACTGAAAATGGTTTTTCCAATTTGCCATGATCAGGCTTCAGACTCTGCCAACCTGGATACAGTAATTGAAATGCTGGTTTTAAGCGGACGCTCTTTGCCTCAAGTCCTGATGATGATGATCCCCGAAGCCTGGCAGAATCATGCGACGATGAGTGAGACTAAGAAAGCCTTTTATGAATTTTATTCTACCATCATGGAGCCCTGGGATGGGCCTGCATCCATCTGTTTTACTGATGGAGTAATGGTTGGAGCTACTCTCGACCGCAACGGACTGCGTCCTTCCCGTTACTGTGTTACCAGCGATGACACCGTCATAATGGCCTCAGAATCAGGGGTTATAGATGTCGATCCCGCTGATGTGAAATTTAGGGGCAGGCTGCAGCCCGGCAAGATGTTTGTGGCCGACCTGGAGCAGGGGCGTATCATTACCGATGAAGAATTGAAAAACGATATTTGCACTCGTCAGCCTTATCGGGAGTGGCTTGATAAGAGCCTGGTTTTTTTGGAGGACCTGGAGGAACCGAGCGAAAAACATCATCAACCAACGCCTGTCGCTCTCTTCAGGCGTCAGCAGGCCTTCGGTTACAGCCACGAAGAACTGACAGAAATTCTCACTGTCATGGGGCGGGATGGGAAAGAACCCCTTGGTTCCATGGGCGCCGATAACCCCCTGGCAGTTCTTTCTGATCGCCCGCAGCAGCTCTCTCACTATTTCAAACAGTTGTTTGCTCAGGTAACCAATCCGCCGATCGACCCAATTCGAGAAAAAGTCATCATGGATCTGCGCACTTATGTCGGTGGCTTCCAAAACGTTCTTACTGAATCACTGGATCATTGTCGCCGCATCGCTATCAGTCACCCCGTTTTAACCAATGAAGAGCTCGAGAAACTGCGCTACGCAGACCATAAACATTTCCAGACCAGGACTCTTGAGATTTTATTTAAGGCTGACAGCGATGAAGGACGCCTGGAAAGAACTCTCAAGCGGATTTGCCGCTATGCAGAAGACGCGATTGAAGATGGCTATTCGATCCTCCTTCTGTCCGATCGCGGTATGGATAGTGACCATGCGCCGATTCCTTCTCTTCTTGCAGTCGGTGCCGTTCATCACCATCTCATCCGGGTAGGAAAACGAGGGCTGGTTGACATTGTAATTGAAACGGGAGACATCCGTGAAGTTCATCACTTTGCAACTGTCCTCGGCTATGGAGCATCTGCCGTCAATCCCTACCTCGCCATCGAATCCATAATTGATATGTGGGAAAATGGCATTCTGGGTGAAACCAGTAAAGAAAATGCTATAGAGAATTATATTGAAGCTATCAACAGCGGCTTGTTGAAGATCTTCTCGAAAATGGGAATTTCTACCCTGGCTTCTTATCAGGGAGCTCAGATTTTCGAGATTCTTGGAATCAACCAGGAGGTTGTCAGTAAATATTTCAGCGGATCGGTCAGTCGTATTGAAGGTTTGGGACTTGATCAGATCGCAGAGGAAACTCTTCGCAAGCATCGAAAAGGATTCCCTTCGCGCGGAGGGGGAAACAAGGTCCTCGATTCAGGTGGCAACTATAGCTGGCGCAGTGACGGGGAGCGGCATCTCTTTAATCCGACGACAATTCGCCTGCTTCAGGAAGCCACCCGGGAATCAAACTACAACAAATTTCAAGAATATTGCCGGGCTGTAGACGATCAGAGCAAAGCAGCATATACCCTCAGAGGGTTAATGGAATTTAAGACTGATCGTAAACCGATTCCAATCGAAGAGGTGGAACCGGCCAAGGGTATTCTCAAGCGATTTGCAACAGGTGCCATGTCCTTTGGTTCCATATCCTGGGAGGCACATACCACGCTGGCGATCGCCATGAATCGAATCGGCAGTAAATCGAACTCCGGAGAAGGCGGGGAAGACCCAGTTCGCTACAGGCCGCTGCCCAATGGTGATGATATGTGTTCTGCCATTAAGCAGGTTGCCTCAGGTAGATTCGGAGTAAACAGTTACTACCTGAGTAAGGCAAAAGAATTACAGATAAAAATGGCTCAGGGTGCTAAGCCGGGAGAAGGAGGGCATCTACCGGGCCATAAAGTCAGCGGCTGGATCGGACGTACCCGGAACTCTACCCCGGGCGTTGGGCTTATCTCTCCGCCGCCGCACCATGATATTTACTCTATCGAAGATCTGGCCCAGCTGATTTTCGACCTGAAGAACTCTAATCCTATTGCCCGTATCAACGTCAAGCTGGTTTCCGAAACCGGAGTTGGTACGGTAGCCGCCGGAGTCTGTAAAGCCAAGGCCGATGTAGTTCTCATTTCTGGTTATGATGGCGGTACCGGCGCTTCGCCAATCAGTTCCATCAAGCACGCCGGGCTTCCATGGGAGCTTGGACTCGCTGAGACGCACCAGACTCTTGTGCGCAACAGGCTTCGGAATCGCATTGTTGTTCAAACCGACGGTCAGTTGAAAACTTCCCGCGATCTCGCAGTTGCCACCCTTCTCGGTGCGGAGGAATGGGGGGTAGCAACAGCCGCACTTGTTGTTGAAGGCTGTATCATGATGCGTAAGTGCCACTCCAATACCTGTCCCGTCGGTGTTGCTACACAGCGTGAAGATTTGCGGGCAAAATATACCGGCAGGGTTGAGCATGTCGTCACCTTTTTCAGATACCTGGTTGAAGGTTTACGCGAAATCATGGCAGAGCTTGGTTTTCGCTCTATAAATGAGATGTGTGGTCAGGCTGATTCCTTGAAGTTTCGAGATGATGTTGATCATTGGAAGTACAGTGGCCTGGACCTTTCGCCCATCATCTTTCGTGAGACCGTCGGTGAGGAAGAAGGGCTTTATTGCAGCAAAGAGCAGAATCACCAGATGGACAAGATTCTCGACTGGGAACTGCTTGACGTTGCCAAACCGGCCATAGAGAAGGGCATGAAAGTTGAGGCTTCCTATGACATTAACAATACCAACAGAAGTGTCGGTGCAGTTCTCTCCTACCAGATTTCCAAGCGCTATCTGGGAGCAGGACTCCCCGAAGGTACAATAAAATTCAAGTTTCGTGGCTCTGCAGGGCAATCTTTTGGAGCATTCAACGCCAGAGGTATCGAGCTTGAACTCGAGGGCGATGCCAATGATTATTTCGGCAAAGGTTTGTCAGGCGGTCACTTAATTGTATATCCGGACACCGCTGCAACGTTTCGAGCAGAAGAAAATATCATTGTTGGTAATGTCGCTCTTTATGGCGCTACCGGCGGAAAAGCATTTATCCGGGGTCTTGCCGGGGAACGTTTCTGTGTCCGGAACTCTGGTGCTGTGGTAGTTGTCGAGGGCGTTGGTGATCACGGCTGCGAGTACATGACAGGGGGGAAAGTTGTGATCCTCGGCAGCACAGGGCGCAATTTCGGTGCCGGTATGTCAGGGGGGGTGGCTTATGTACTTGATGAGTCAGATGGTTTTGCCAGCTTGTGCAATATGGGCATGATAGAACTCGAGAGGCTCGAGGATCGTGATGAAATTGACATGCTGCGTGAGCTTATTGAGGAACACCAGGCCAAGACAGGTTCATCTGTTGCTGAACGCATGCTTGAAAATTGGGAAAAATGGATAGATCAGTTTTTCAAGGTAATGCCGACTGACTACAAACGAATGCTCGGTTATATCAGAAAAGTACGCAGTACAGGCAAGTACACTGATGAAAATGATATAATGGACGCTGCTTTTAATATGCGCATCAAGAATTTGCTGATTGAAACTCAGGCGAGGGATGTTGAGATGAACATTGCCCGGGTGACGCAATCACAATAATGATGGCAGGGATCAGATATTCCCACCTTTGATAACAGATATTTTTGTAAGGAGAATATACCATGGGTAAACCAACTGGTTTCCTCGAATTCGACCGTAAAACCAACCCGTCTCGTCCAATGAGGGAGCGTCTCAAGGACTGGGGTGAGGTCTCTATACTGCGTGAAGATCTTCAATCTGTTAAACAAGGGGCGCGCTGCATGGACTGTGGTGTGCCTTTCTGTCATCAGAGCACACTTATCGAGGGTGCCGCTACTGGGTGTCCCATTAATAACCTCATTCCTGAATGGAACGATCTCATCTTTCGTGGACGATGGAAAGAGGCTCTTGATCGTCTCCACCATACCAACAATTTCCCGGAGTTCACTGGCCGTGTCTGCCCTGCTCCCTGCGAGGCAGGCTGTGTGCTTGGCATTAACGAACCGCCCGTCAGTATCCATGATAATGAACAGGTTATCATTGATCGGGCTTTTGAAAACGGGTGGGTGGTTCCAGAGCCTCCCATGGTAAGAACTGAAAAGAGGGTGGCAGTGGTCGGCTCTGGTCCTGCTGGTCTCGCGTGCGCCGCACAGCTCAATAAGGCCGGTCACCTCGTGACAGTTTTTGAGCGAGATGATCGCATTGGCGGTTTATTAATGTATGGGATTCCGAACATGAAGCTCGACAAGAGCGTTGTTCAGCGCCGAATAGACCTGCTCGCCGCTGAAGGTATCGATTTTCGAGTCAGCATGGATGTCGGCAAAGATCTCAGCGCTGAAGAATTACAGAGTGAGTACGATGCCGTAGTTCTTGCCTGCGGTGCTACGAAACCTCGCGATCTGCCTGTTGAGGGCCGAGAACTCTCAGGTATTTATTTTGCAATGGATTTTCTCAGAGCGAATACGAAAAGCCTGCTTGACAGCGAACTTGCTGACGGGAACTATATTTCCGCCAAGGGCAAGAAGGTTATTGTTATTGGAGGTGGTGATACGGGGACTGATTGTGTCGGCACTTCTCTGCGTCATGGT
>CAXMTO010000290.1:0-10943 GCA_964196355.1 uncultured Myxococcota bacterium | reverse complement strand
TTTGGCTGTCAACTTAGGCTGCAATTTTGAAGTGATCCCAATCGCAGAGCTATTCATTGCCTTTAACAAAAGCCTCTCCCCCCTGTTTCAAAAAACCGAGGAAGATCTTACCGAACAGAATATCCAGGCGCGGATTCGAGGAAATCTGCTGATGGCTCTGTCCAATAAATTTAATCATCTTCTCCTGGCTACGGGGAATAAGAGTGAAATGGCTGTCGGATACTGTACTCTCTATGGAGATATGAGCGGGGGGCTTGCAGTGATCTCGGATGTTCCAAAACAGCTTGTTTATCAGCTCGCCGAATATATCAACCGGAACAAGGTAATAATACCCCGGAGGACAATAACAAAGGCTCCCACTGCTGAGCTTAAACCGGAACAGTGTGACCAGGATGATTTGCCTCCCTATGACGTTCTTGATCGTGTGCTTGGATTGCATCTGGAGGGCGGGGAGGGGGTCTCGGAGATTGTGGGTCGAGGATATGAAGAGTCTATGGTTCGTGACATTCTTCGTCGAGTTCGTCTTAATGAATACAAACGCAAGCAGGCCCCTATGGGGCTGAAGGTGACAACCAAGGCCTTTGGTTATGGTCGTCGTTTCCCTAATGTTCAAAATTTCCAGCAATAAAACCGGTCGATGTCAGTCGAAAATTCCAGGAATATGCGACGGCAAATGAGATGGAAGGTTCTTTTTTCAATTCTTCTGTTGTCCTGTTTTAGTTGGTTGATCTATTCCGAAATTCATTTGAAGAGGCCAGATAAACTCGCTGTTACCGCTGCAGGCAACGTTGACATGTGTCTGAATTGTCATAAGGATGAAAAGCTCGACCCTGCTCACGATTCTGCTGTGATTGGCTGTTCTGTATGTCATCTTGGAAATCCTCTAGCCATAACAGAGAAAGAAGCGCATGAGGCTATGGTGCTGAATCCAGGTGATCTACGCCATGTTGAAAGAACATGTTCAGTGGAAGGATGTCACCCGACGGATGTTCATAAGGTTAAAAACTCTCTCATGGCCACCAATAGAGGGATCCTCGGAACTTTACTCTATTATTGGGGCGAAACTGATAGTCAGGATACAGATTTGACCGTTGAAGAGTTGTTGAACTCCGGTGAAACTTCTCTGGCCCTCGATTATTTTAGAAAGCTCTGTGCAACCTGCCATCTGTGGAAGCAGAAAAATGATCTTCCTGGAGTGCCTGAATTTTTTAACCAGAAAGGGGGGGGCTGCTCAGCCTGTCACTATTCTATACCAGGGAAAGAGGACAAGGTTACCGTTACCGTGGGCGATGATAGTGAAAGCGAACCGCCCCCGGCGAAAAAAATACATCCGCTGATTACTGCAAAAGTCCAGACCGCCAACTGTGTTCGCTGCCATAACAGATCCGGGAGGATTGGAATATCATATATGGGGCTTTTTGAATCTGAAGGCTATGGTACTCCTTATGAGAAAGGAGGACTGAGTTCCAAACAAATGCCAGGTGCAAGGTTTTATCTGGAGATTGCTGATGACGTACATCACAGCAAGGGGATGGAATGTATAGATTGTCACACTCGCAATGAGATTATGGGAGATGGTACGAGTTATGCGCATTATGAGGATCAGTTAGAAATTTCATGCGAAATGTGCCATTCAGAAAATCCGGGTAAGACACGTAAAAATGAACTGCTGACCAATGTTATAGAGCAGGACGATAACTGGAATCTTATAGGCAAGATCGATGAGAAAAATCGGCTGCTCAAGGTACCTAAAAAGGGTGTTTGTGATTTTTCAGCCCATAAAAGGATCACCTGTGAGGCATGTCATTCCACCTGGGTCGCACAGTGTTACGGCTGCCATGCAAAAAGAGATGCCAGCCAGACCCATCTGGATAAGTTGAGTCATCAGGAGACTGAAGGGTGGTGGGAGGAAGGAAGATCCTATATCAGATATGAAAAGCCTATGTTGGGGATCTGGAGCGATGAAGTTGTAATTGTAACTCCCGGATGTCAGGATATCGTGACGATTATAGATAAGAAGGGTGAAATTGAAAAAAGTTTTAACAGATTTACCATGGCAGCCATAAACCCGCATACGACCCAGGCCAAAGGACGTACCTGTGTGGATTGTCATGCTTCAACAAAGAGTCTCGGCCTTGGTGAAGGGACACTTTTTAAGAAAGATGGGGAGATGGTTTTTGAGGGAGTTAACCAGGGAGTGGATACACATGCCGGCACGACAGTGCCTTTTGACGGATATGTGACCCTCGATGGGGAACCTCTGCAGTACAGTTCTAGGCCTGAACTGCGACCATTTAACGGCAAAGAACTCAAAGCAATTTTGCGTGTCGGGCAGTGTGTCGGCTGTCACGATTCTTATGGCGATGAGATCTGGAAACAATACACACAGGATACTGTCTGTAAAAGAACAGGAGAAGATTCATCGGAATTGTAACAGGAAATACAGGAGGCCTGAAGAAGCAGCAGCTGAAAGCCCTGGCTCGATTCGGGGGCAAGAGGGTGCAGCGGGACAAAATCATCAATCCGGAGATGGCGCGGACACTGTGCCAGCTCTCCCTGGAGATTAATCGCCAGATAGGATTGCTCATTCACCGCTCGGGTAAGGTTGAAACTATTATTGTCGGGACCTTCTCGCAGATTGTTATCCCGCAGCTCGGACATGTCCGTTCTTCGGGAGGAAGATTGAAGGGGCTGCGGTTGGTGCACACTCATCTTGCTGGGGAAGATATCAGTGATGAAGATTTGATGGATCTTCTCTTTCTTCGATTTGATCTGCTTTCGGTGTTAAAAACAACTTCTGACGGTCTACCTGAACGACTCTATACAGTACACCTTCTTCCGATGGAAAAAGAGGGTAAGAGCTGGACTTTTTTAGAACCGGTGCATCCTGCCAATCAGGTTGATTCTGCTGAGGATTTGATCTTTGAGGTGGAGAGGGAGTTTGCTTCCCGCCATAGGGCGCAGAAAGTTGACCAGAAGCAGGACAGGGCCATACTCGTGAGTGTGTCTACTGAATCAAAAATCCGCGCCGAAGAATCTCTTGCAGAACTTGCTGAACTGAGTCGCTCAGATAATGTGCTGGTCCTTGACGCCGTTCTGCAGCGCAGGAGAAAAATAAATCCGCGACTTATCCTGGGGAAAGGCAAGCTGGCTGATATCATGATTCGGGCTCTCCAGCTCGATGCCAATCTGCTGATTTTTAATGAAGAGCTGAATCCTTCTCAGATCAGTTCAATAACTGATTTTACAGATCTGCGTGTTATTGATCGAACGCAGTTAATTCTTGATATTTTCGCCCATCGAGCAATGAGTAGAGAGGGTAAACTGCAGGTTGAAATGGCACAGCTTAAATATATGCTGCCAAGACTTTCGTCTCGTGATGATGCCCTTTCCCGTTTAACAGGAGGCATCGGCGCAAGAGGGCCTGGAGAGACCAAGCTGGAGATCGATCGTCGGCGAATTAATGACAGGGTAGCGCGACTGGCCAAAGAGCTGAAAAATGTTGGTAGAGAGAGGTACCGGAGGCGGGCAAAAAGACGAAAGAAGGATCTCCCAGTGCTCTCCCTTGTGGGATATACCAATGCCGGTAAATCCACTTTGCTCAATACACTTACCAACAGTGCAATCGTAGCAGAAGACAAACTTTTTGCAACTCTGGACCCGACCAGTCGCAGATTGCGGTTTCCCACTGAGATGGAGGTGATAATCACTGATACGGTAGGTTTTATCCGCAATCTTCCCGAGGAACTTCTTAAGGCATTTATGGCGACACTGGAGGAGCTGAGGGAGGCGGATCTGCTGATCCATGTTATAGATGTTTCCAGTCCATGCTACCAGGACCAGATGAACGTTGTAGAACAATTCCTCAAACAGCTGGATCTTGAGAATATTCCCTGTCTGAAAGTGTACAATAAGGTTGACCTGATACAGGAAGAGCTGGTCGGCAGAATCAAAAAGGAAGGAGGATTACTGGTGAGCAGTCTTCAACCGGATACGCTAAAACCTTTTTTGATCCAGGCCGAGAGGCTTATCGGTAAGGTTATCGGTGGAGGTCAGGGCCTGAGATAAAAACCCAACTCCCTCTGATAGGCACGATCTTCAGTAAATTCACAGCCAATAAGATTTCCCTGAATCGACCGGACAATAACATTTTCTACAAATGGAGTCTGCTTGGGATCGTCAAGCGTGAAATTAATACTCCCTTTCTGGCCGATCTGTATATTATGCTTTTCTAATACCTCAAAGCATGCGCCACTCATCGAGAGATTGACAATTTTGACAACCTCATCACCAAGATCAGGAGAATTGAGCAGGGCTGTTCCATCTAATTTAGTGGTTTTACGACGTTGTCGGCGAAATTCCAGTTCTAATTTGAAAGTATGCCCACATTTACACTTCACTTTCAATACATGCTTCCGATTGCGGAACTGTTTGACGGACGCAGTCTTTGCCGAGCAGCAGCTCGGACAGACAATAGTTGTAATATTATCATCTTTGACAAAAGAGATCTGTGCAGGAGAATTGTGTTCCATGCTTGATTATGGTGGTATTTTATTTTTATGTCAAGGGTGCCAGTCATCAGGAAGGCAGCCATCATTTCCGTAGGGGTCTGAAAACTAATCTTACTAGGGTTATTTTACTATGAGAAGAAAACCTAATCAATGTATTTATTAATTGCACTGGTTTCTTAAAAAAATGTCGAAACATGGTGTACTGGTCGGCAAGGTACCGAACTGAGTGACAGGATCTCAGTAATAAGGTACTAACACCGGTTAACGGTAAAAATTTCTGCACTCTTTTCAGTACCAGCTTGATGGGCATAAGTACCTTGGTGGTATATGTAACCGCATAATTTTAAATTACATTCCTCAGTTGCTTGTTTTTTATTGCAGTGTTTCTGGAATAAGGTACTAACAATAAACGCGTTGATTTGGTCGAATAAGAAAAAAGACAGTTTGTCGGGAGATTTTTATGTCTGATGTTGGAAGAGTTATTGTGAATACGGGAAATGGCAAAGGAAAAACTACAGCAGCACTTGGTACAGCATTCAGGGCGCTTGGTCACGGGCACAAAGTATGTGTTGTTCAATTTCTCAAAGGGCAGGGGAAGTACGGAGAAAGATTGATGGCTGAAAAATTTGATAACCTTGACTGGTTTATATGTGGCCGCGGATTTGTCTTCAAAAAAGAAAATATTGACGACGATCGTAAGGTGGCCAGAGAAGGTTTTCAGCTGGCGAAGGAAAAAATTGAGGGAGATGAGTACGATTTGATTGTTCTGGATGAAATAACCTATCTGCCTCATTACGATTTTCTGGATGTTGAAAAAATAGTTGCGGTCGTTCGGAAAAAACCCAAACGCCTTTCCATTATATTGACCGGAAGGAATGCCGATCCAAAACTCATTGAAATTGCAGATACAGTCTCTTCAATGGAACCCGTAAAACATGGTTTCGAACAGGGGTTAAAGGCAAAGAAGGGAATCGAATTTTAAACGCCTGCAATAACCATAAACATCATACCCCCCAATAGCCCCAACAAGCCGGCTTGGCAAGGGATTCACCAAAGCACTTCTCCTGAGAGGTAGAAAAGTTGGAGGTCTATTTCTAAGTCATTAATACCAAGAGGAAAGATATGGATATGCAGGGTGCTTTGGAGGGTGTTAAGGTCTTAGATCTATCGCGTATGCTTCCAGGGCCATATTGTTCCATGATTTTGGCAGATCATGGGGCTGAAGTGATTAGTATTGAGGATCACAGGTTTAAAGAGGATGGTCTCTTCTTTAACGATCTGAATCGAAATAAACGGCATATGTCCCTCAATCTTAAAACAAGTAAAGGAAAGGAAATATTTTTCAAACTTACGAAACAAACGGATGTGATTCTCGAAGGTTTTCGACCCGGGGTCGTTAAAAGGCTGGGTATTGATTATCCGACTGTGAAAGAAATTAATCCGAGGGTGATCTACTGTTCCATCAGTGGATATGGACAGACAGGAGGTGCAAGCAACCGCGTGGGCCATGACGTGAATTATCTCAGTATGGCCGGTGTACTGGGACTCATCGGTGAAAAAGAACGACTACCTTCTATTCCTGGCGTACAGGTTGCAGATATTGCAGGAGGTGCCATGAATGGCGCCATTGGAATTTTACTGGCCCTCTGCGCAAGAGAAAAGACAGGTCAGGGACAGTATATTGATATTTCCATGACTGATGGCCTGCTTGGTTTCCTCAGCCTGCCAAACTATTTTTCAACGCTTACAGGGCGACAGCCACAAGCAGCAGACACTATGCTTTCCCATCGTTATGGCTGTTATAATACTTACGAGACCAAGGATGGGAGATATCTCTCAATTGGTGCAGTTGAGAACAGATTCTGGAAACCACTTTGTGAACATTTTCATAGGCTTGATTATATTTCACTGCAATATGATGAAGAAAAAAGAGAAGAGATTATTGCATTTTTGAGGCAGCGATTTCTAACCAAGACACTCTCTGAGTGGGAAGACGAGTTGGGAGAGTTGGAAATTTGTTACGCGAGAGTTCAAACAGTTCAGGAGGTGTTTGCAGATCCTCTTTTCCGAGAAAGGGAGATGGTTTTCGAATATACTGACAAACAAGGTTCTGAAAAGAGTTCTATTGGCATACCGGTAAAGCTTTCGGCAACTCCCGGCAGCCTGAGGACGGTTCCTGATGAGTTTGGGGAATCGACCCGTGATATTCTTTTGGAGACAGGATATTCCAGGGAACAGGTGGAATCTTTTTTTCACGATGGAATTGTTTGAAGAAGAGTTTGGAGAGGTGTAAAAAACAAGAAAGTAAAGGGTGAGGCACAAAATTGCCAAAGGAGATTTGCATGAAAGAAATATTTACGAACGATGCCCCTCCGCCAGGAGGGCACTATTCTCAAGCTGTTGAACACCAGGGACTCATATATGTGTCCGGACAACTTCCTGTAAATCCAGAGAGCAAAGAAAAAAACATTGGTAGCATCGAAGAACAGACAGAACAGGTACTGGCCAATCTTGAAGCTATTTTAAAAACTTCTAATAGCTCGAAAAATCTAGTGTTAAAGGTGACCGTTTATATCTCTGACATTGCATTATGGGATAGAGTAAACTCGGTTTATGCACGGTTTTTTGGTGATCATCGTCCCGCCAGGGCAGTAGTTCCCACCAGAGAACTGCATTTTGGTTACCAGATTGAAGTTGAAGCTATTGCCGCGGCGGAAAAAGATTAATGCAAAAGAGATAATAATGGATCTGACAAAATTAGAGACGCCTTGCCTGGTTTTAGACAGAAGAAAGATTGAAAAAAACATTTCTTCTCTTCATGCGCGTATGAAGAGTCTTGGGGTTAATCTGAGACCACATGGGAAAACAGCAAAAAATATTGACGCTCTAAAAATGACATTAACTGGTCAATCTGGCGGTATTACTGTCTCTACCCTTAAAGAAGCAGAATATTTTTTCAGTCACGGCATCACAGATATTATCTATGCCGTTGGTATTGCTCCTGTAAAACTTGATCGTCTCACCAGTCTTATAAAAAGCGGGGCAAACATCAGTGTTATTCTAGATTCCCTTGAACAGGCGAGGTTTGTAGCAGCAAAGGGAGTAGAATGTGGCTTGAGTATCCCGGTTCTGATTGAGCTTGATTGCGATGGACATCGTTCAGGCGTGACACTTGGTGACTCATTACTGGTGGACATTGGCAGTCTGGTACATGGTGAGGATGGTGTGGAATTAGCCGGTGTACTGACTCATGCCGGAGAATCTTATGAATGCAGCTCTGTTCTGGAGATTGGTGCACTTGCCGAAACAGAAAGAGATATGGCTGTAAAGAGCGCTGCTATATTGCGTCAGAATGGCCTGCCGTGCCCGATTGTGAGTGTTGGTTCAACGCCTACTGCTAACTTTGCAGAAGACCTTGCAGGAGTTACAGAAGTCAGGGCTGGCGTGTTTGTGTTTTATGATCTGGTGATGGCAGGACTGGGGGTTTGTGATGTGAGCGATATCGCAATTTCAGTGTTGACATCCGTCATAGGATATCAAAAAAAGAAGGGGTGGGTGATAACCGATAGCGGATGGATGGCACTTTCGCGTGATCGGGGAACAGCCGGGCAGAAAATAGATCAGGGTTATGGGCTGGTATGTGACATTGAGGGGGAACCTCTCAAAGATATAATTGTATTATCAACTAATCAGGAGCATGGAATTGTAGCTGATCGCAGGGGAAGAGAAGTTGACTGGAAGGCCTTCAAAATTGGCAGTATGATCCGTATATTGCCAAACCATGCATGTGGGACAGGTGCAATGTTCGATCGATACAATATCACCAACGGAACTACCGAGGTTGTAGATGTGTGGCATCGTATTAACGGGTGGTAATACAGTAGCATTATGACTCACCCCGATGAACGGGATAAGTGCCTTGGAGGTTACTTTAAGTTCTTAATTTCAATAGAGTCTCCAGATTTCTTGTTTTTTATGACAGATTTTCTGGAGTAAGGCACTAAAAGCAGCAGATCCGAGTAGATTCGCAGCCATTGGTGCGGTCGTGAAGGCGCAGCTGAGTCCTCAAAAATAGGGTTCAAAGTGGATTGTAAATTCTTTTAAACCTTCAAGGTCTGAGAGTATTTGATTGATTCGTTCTTCAATTACAGGTTGCTGGCTTTCAGGAGCCTTCAGGGATACCCTTGCTCGACCCTCTTTTGCAGAAACAACACTATTCGGAAAATCAAAGAGCTTACAACTGACAGAGGCAGCCATTGCCGAATCCACCAGTGCCGATTTCGATTCGGCAGTTTCCTGGAAGGCCGGAAGAGTTGAAGCATTGCCGATGATATCGACAGCTTCATCCTCAGATAAATGGCCGATTCTTAGAATGAGGTTATACGTTTCGGGGTTCATTATGTCGATGCCGTGCAGAAACATACCCCACTTGCGCCGCTCCTCATCATCTTTTTTGAGAATATAGCGAGCTTTCTCCTCGGAAATGTTTTCTCGGGCCATTTCGTCGGCAACTCTGTTCTCGGTATCGGCGATGATTCTAACCTTGAGTACGTGGGAGATATCCCGGACAAAATGGTGGGCGACAAGGCCGTGGTAAACTACGTTATCAGATAAAAACTGCTGGAGTATTGCTGACTTTATGGTAGCAATGAAACGTTTTTTTCCGTGAGGAAAACGGTCGAGTACCGAAAAAGCATCATTTATTCCGCGTAAAAGCTTGATTTCAGGGAGATGGAATCCGTCAAGGTTTTCAATAATTGTATCGCGGGAAAGGCAAGTGTAGCCTAGTTTTTTGGCAAGCTTGTCGGCGATGGATTTGCCGTGATAGTAGCTTCCTCGAGAAATTGTGATAATTGGCATCAGAACCTCCAGGTGGTCAGGCCATTTCAAGTAGTTTTGGGAAATTATTTGAGTAAAATATTACTGAAAAATTCATTACAGTAATGCTGTCTATTGTCGAATACAATAGATGTTTTTTTTCAATATATCAATGGGCAATCATGCTATCTCATACACGAGATCGGCGAAGGACCCTTCATGGTTATTCGTAAAAGAGCATGGTTTAAACTGGGTTGTGTTTTATGAGAAGCTTTGGAAATGCTTTCTTGATGTAATAGTTAGCATGTTGTAGATACCAAGGTGTTATTCACTACTTACAGTACCGTTCATATATAATCTAACACCCCACAAGGGGGGTATAAGTACCATGGTGATATATCTAACAACATAATTTCAAAAGACATTCCTCGGTTTCTTGTTTTTTATGACAGGGTTTCAGGAGTAAGGTACTAAAAGGGCAGCGACCATGACCAGTGCAACAACCATTCCCGTTGAAGACATTCTGGGAAACGAAGATCAGGTAATAGATAGCAGGCTGATAGGCAGCAGCCCCCAGGGCAGGCTTCCTGTAGACAGTGACTTTTTAAATACCCAGCCGAGCGGGCACCTTTTTGGAATGACAGAGGATGCTGGCATGGGGTGGGAGCCGAACCATACTAGGAATCCTCAGTTTCTCATCCTCAGTACTCTTGGCGGGATGAGAAAAGAAAACGGCACTCCGGCAGCCTTAGGTCTGCATACCGGTCACTTTGAACTGGGAGAGCTGATCAATGAGGCCGCAGATACACTGCGAAGAAACGGCGCTGTACCCTATGCTGCATATGTTACCGATCCATGTGACGGACGGAGTCAGGGCACAACTGGTATGTTTGACAGCCTGCCTTTCCGCAATGATGCGGCTATTACCATGCGGCGCCTGATAAGATCACTGCCGCTGAGTCGCGGTGTGATGGGAATTGCTACTTGTGATAAGGGCTTACCTGCAACTATGATGGCGCTTGCCGGTTCGTCAGACCTGCCGGTAATCCTTGTTCCGGGAGGGGCAACTCTGCCAGGTACAGAGAGTGAAGACCTTGCTACTGTTCAAAGTCTTGGTGCCCGTTTTGCTCATGATTTGATTGATCTGGAATATGCGGCTGAAATGGGATGTCGCGCCTGTGGCTCGGCTGGTGGCGGTTGCCATTTTTTTGGCACTGCGGGTACGTCTCAGGTGGTCGGAGAGGCACTGGGACTTGCACTGCCGCACAGTGCTCTGGCCCCCTCTGGAGAACCGATATGGTTGGACCTTGCTCATCGCTCGGCCCTTGCTCTTCTGAACCTGTCCCGTCACAACGTTACTGCCTCCAAACTTTTGACAGCCAAGGGCATTGAAAATGGCATGCTGCTCCATGCGGCATTTGGCGGTTCGACCAATCTGCTTTTGCATTTACCTGCTATAGCTCATGCAGCAGGCCTTGCGCGTCCTACGGTGGAAGACTGGAACAGGGTGAACCGCAACACGCCCAGACTCGTAGACGTACTCCCTAACGGTCCACAAAACTATCCTACCGTGCAGGTGTATATGGCCGGTGGTGTGCCGGAGGTTATGCTTCA
>CAXMTO010000289.1:0-26647 GCA_964196355.1 uncultured Myxococcota bacterium | reverse complement strand
AATGTCGGATCTGAAAGAGATCGGACCACATTTCATGTTTGGCGCTCCCAGGATTTACGAAACCATCCGTTCTGAGATCTGGCTCAAAATAGACCAATCTTACTGGCTGAACAAAGTTTTCTACAATTATTTCATAAAAATTGGGTTGGAATCTGCAGAATACAGGATGACCGGAAAAACCATGCCGTTTGACTTAAAAATCAAATCATGGCTGGGCACTCAGTTGATACTTCGCCCTCTTATCAACCAGATAGGCCTTATGCGCTTGAGACGTGCCTACACCGGAGGTGCAGCTCTTGGCCCGGAACTCTTCACTTTTTATCAGGCAATCGGGGTAAACCTGAAACAGATATACGGGCAGACCGAAATCACTGGTATTGCCTATATGCATCGTGATGGAGATGTCAGACCGGAGACAGTCGGCAAACCACTGCCCGGCACAGAGTGTAAAATTGCTGAAGATGGTGAGATTTTGTCAAAATCACCCTCTGTTTCTCCGGGATATTATGATCTGCCTGAAAAAACTGAAGAGGCCCTTGAGGGTGGATGGCTCCACTCCGGAGACGCTGGATTTATAGATGAAAACGGCCATCTCGTGGTTATCGACCGTCTTTCTGATGTTATGCATAGCAAGAAAGGGGAAATGTTTTCGCCTATGTTCCTGGAAAATTCCCTTAAATTCAGCCCTTATATAAAAGAGGCAATCATTTTTGGCAACGAAGAAGATTTTGTTTCATGCCTGATTAACGTTGATCCTGTTGTTGTCGGCAAATGGGCGGAAGACAGGGGCGTTTCCTACACTACGTACATGGATCTCTCAGGTAAACAGGAAGTAGCTGAACTTATAATGGAACAGATACTCGATGTTAATTCACGGGCAGAAAAGGAACATTTTAGAATTAAACGTTTTGCACTGCTTTATAAAATGCTTGATGTAGATGACGGAGAGTTGACAAAAACTGGAAAAATTCGTCGTAAATTCGTACAGGAAAGATACCAGAACCTGTACGAAGCGCTTTATGACGAATCAGTTGATAAAAAGGATATTGAGGCTTCTTTTCAATATCAGGATGGGCAGTCAACAACGGTGGAAGCAAGAATTAACTTTTATACGGTGGAAGGAGTCTGATGAGTTATTTTTTTCAAATTGTGGTAAGCGGTGTAGTAGTGGGGTCGATTTATGCATTGGCCGCTCTGGGCCTTGTACTGATCTACAAATCAAGCCGGGTGGCAAATTTTGCCCATGGACAGATTATCGCGGCCGGCGCTTTTATCACCTATTTTCTCACTGTAACGGTTGGGGTACCAATTTTCTTCTCTTTCCTGGCAAGCATGATCATAACCTTCTTCCTTGCCATGAGTGTTGAAAGAATCTTTTTAAGGCGGTTGATCGGTGAGCCCATAATATCGGTCATTATGGTCACAATTGGGCTCGGATCCATTATTGATGGATTGATTTATCTGACCCCGTTTGGCACCGAAAATTACTCCTTCCCAGCATTCCTTCCCCAGAATCCACTGACTCTTGGCGGTGTTTCAATGTCCTGGACCCAACTTGTAGGGGTTATAATAACCTTTATTTTAATTGGCGGATTTTCCTGGTTTTTCAAAAAATCTACCGTTGGAATATCCATGAGGGCAGTGTCTGACGACCAGTTCGGATCCATGTCTGTTGGTATCTCCGTACCGAGAGTATTCGGACTAGCCTGGGCAACTGCAGGATTATCTGCTGCTGCTGCTGGATGCATCATCGGCAATATTACGGGTTTAAATTTCGACACCTTGCATTCATTTGGGATAATCGTATTTCCTGTGGTTATCTTAGGTGGTCTCGACTCAATCCTGGGTGCAGTTGTTGCCGGAATCATCATGGGGTTGATCCAGCAGTTTGCCAGTGGATATCTGGACGGGAACTGGGGTTTGAATGGAACGGGTGACGTAATGCCTTATATTATATTATTAATTATACTTCTATTTAAACCCCATGGGTTATTTGGAATTCACGAAATTGAGCGAGTGTAATTTATGTCAGCAAATAAATGGTTAGCAACAGGAAATTTCTTTACCACGTACAAACAGGAACAGAGGACATTTCTTACAAATCTGGACCAGTCAATTTTTACCTTTTTTCTGGTTATTCTCTTCGGATGGCCTCTGCTGTTCGAATTGAGCAACAAATCCATGCTGGTGATTGATAATATCCTCATCGCTATTGTTGCAGTCATGGGCCTGAACCTTGTCACCGGGTTTGCAGGGCTTATTTCTATAGGTCATGCTGCTTTTGTCGGGATCGGCGCATATACTGTAGCATCCTTTTGCCGGACGATCGGTGATTCTCACATTATCGTTACCCATTTCTGGCCATTACTGATCATCTTCAGTGGTTTTATGGGCGCACTCTTTGGGGCAGTTGTAGGGTTGCCGGCGCTCAGGTTAAAACATCTCTATCTTGCTATCGCCACCTTATCATTTCAGATGATTTTCCAATGGGTCATCAATTTCATGTCCTTTTTTAACCAGGGACAGACCATCTTTGTGGGTCGAGTCTTCTGGGTCACAGGAAAGGTAGGACGAAAGGATCATTATGTGTTCTGGTATTTTGTTATTCTAACCATCGTGGTCCTTCTGGGGTTTGGTATAAGAAACCTTCTCAAAACCAGATATGGCAGATGCCTCATTGCTGTCAGAGACAATGACCGGGCTGCAGATGCCATGGGAATGAACCCCGGCCTCACCAAAGTATACGCCTTTGCCCTGTCAGGTTTTTTTGCAGGGGTGGCGGGTGCCCTGCACGCCTACCTTTACAGAGGGGTCGGGTTCGAATCTTTTACCCTTCATGAATCCATTTCCTACCTGGCTATGGCTATCGTCGGAGGCCTGGGAACTTTGAACGGTTCCTTCTGGGGACCGGTTGCCATCAAATTCCTGGATCTGAAGGTTGAAAACCTTGCTGAAACAGCTGGGCAATACCTGCCGTCAACTATGAATCTGGCAACGGCGTTAAAACCCTTTACCTTTGGCCTGGTCATTGTGCTCTTTCTCATGTTTGAACCCAGGGGAATTGCAAACTGGTGGAGAATCACCAAATCGTACACTAAGATGTGGCCATTTAGGTATTAATACCTTTTGTTTTTTTGTAACAACCGCAGCATCTAACCCAAATCTATGGAGGAGAAGAAATGAAAAACAAAAAAGTCCTGTTTTTAAACACATTATTGGCTCTAGCCGTTATCTTTGCATTCGCAGCCAGCGCAAATGCAGGCGGCAAGGTTTACAAGCTTGGTATGTCTCTCGCCATTACGGGCCCGACATCTGATGCAGGTAACCCATATGCCAAAGGTACTGAAGATTATTTTAGACTTGTAAATGAAACCAAGATGCTCGGTGATGACACGATCGACTGTACTATCAGAGATGATCAGTATAAAACAGATATCACTAAAAGAAACTTCGAAGAGTATCTTGACGACGGCATCGTCATGTATCTCAACTATTCAACAGGCAGCACCTTGGGCTTGAAAAGAGATTTTGAAGAAGAGCAGATTGCAGTTCTGCCGGCTTCTTACCATGCAGGTAATCTTGATGATTCAAACTATATTTTCCTGCCTGTAGCGTCGTATTCCGAACAATTAGTTGCCCTTTCAGAGTACGTCGTAAAAAATCACAAAGGTGACAAAGCTAAAGTAGCCATGTTTATTCATCCATCCGCATTTGGCAGGGGACCTGTGGATGATGCCAAAAAAGCGGTTGCGGCAGGTTTAAACATGGAAATCGTTGAAGTGGTAGAGCACGGTAAAGATCTTGATAACTCAGCCATGTTAAAGAGATTGATGAGCAAAGATGTTCAGTATGTTTTAAGCCATACAGTACAATCTCCTGTTGCAACAATGCTTAAGGACTCAGCACGCCTGGGTCTTACGGCAGGTTCTTATGGTGAAGAAGGAAAACTGACTTTTCTCGGTGTGCATTACACCGGCGGAAATGATCTGATTGCTCTCGCGGGAGATGCCTGCAAAGGATACGTCTGGTCCTGCTCCTTCAACCTGACTTCTGAAAAGAATGAAGGAACCGCAAAACAGTTGGCTTTAGCCAAAAAATATGGTCGTGATGACAAAGCTGCAAACTCCCATAATTATGCAGCAGGAATCATGGTGGCCCAGGTGGCAACGGAAGCCATAAAAAGAGCCAAGGATGCTGGTCTTGAGATCAACAAAGAAAACCTTTACAAGATGCTGAATGGTATGAATGGCAAAAACGCCTATTCACCATATACTACCATCGGGCCTGTAACCTATTCAGAAACTGATCGTGCCGGTGTTGATATGCTCCAGATTTACAGTGTACAGGATGGTGCATTCAAGAAAGTTGGTGATGCAATCCAGTCTGAATACATGAAGAAAATCAAATAAAATCATCGTTTTTACTAAGATGAACCATAACTTACCGGAATACCGCTTCACAGATATCAGGTTTCCGGTCAGTTTGATGGCAGTGTAGAAAACTTTCCATCATTTCAAGCGTTCTATCCGCATAGGGATATGACGCTTGAAATAAGGTTTCACCAGATTATCAAGTTTAAACCGAAAATAAAGAAAGCACACATGGAAAACAATCTGCTTGAAGTCAATAATATTGAAGTTGTCTATAATGACATCATTCAAGTACTGCGGGGTGTCAGCCTGCACGTGCCCAAGGGAAGTATTGTCGCTTTGCTTGGTACAAATGGTGCGGGCAAGACCACTACCTTAAGAGCCATCAGTGGTCTTCTCAAACCTGAAAACGGTGCCATTAAAGAAGGCTATATTAAATTTGATGGTACGGACACAACTAAGATGCTAGGAACAGATGTTGTGAAATTAGGTTCCGTTATGGTCCCTGAAGGCAGGCGTGTTTTCAAACACCTGACGGTAAACGAGAACATCCTTGTCGGCTCCATTACCAGAAAAGACGGGGGAAGGAAAATACGAGAAGATAATGAAATGATGTACAAACATTTCCCCAGGCTTTCAAAAGTAACCAACCGAATGGCGGGATACAGTTCTGGCGGTGAACAGCAGATGATTGCTATTGCAAGGGCCTTGATGGCTGCCCCTAAGATGCTGATGCTGGACGAACCTTCTCTCGGTCTTGCGCCACTACTGGTAAAAGAGATTTTTGATAATATCCAGAAAATTAACAAAGAACTCGATACGACCATACTGGTCGTAGAACAAAATGCCAAAGTTGCTTTAGCTGTCTCTGATTATGCCTATATCATGGAATCAGGAAAAATTGTTCTGGAAGGCCCATCCAAAGAACTTCAGAATAACCCTGATGTGAAAGAATTTTATATGGGTATCACACAAGGGGGTGGCAGAAAATCCTTTAAAAATGTAAAATCTTATAAACGGCGTAAACGCTGGATGTAAAATATAATTTTATCCCCTTTACTTTGGGATATTTATTTCTGAAAACCTCAGAACTTAAAGGATGCAAGAGTTCATTATGAAGATATTGGTCGGATATAATGGTGGAGAAGTCGGTGAATTGGCGTTGTCCCTTGCCAGGGATTATGCAAAGACAAATAATGCATTTGTTTATATTCTCACCTCACTGGAAGGCGGCGCTTCTGAAAAACCTTCAGATATCGTTGGGGCGGAAAAAGATCTTGAATTTGCCAAATCTCTGATAGAAGATGGAGGGGTACAATGTGACGCGCAACAAAGCGTCAGGGGGCTTTCAGCTGGTGAAGACCTCGTTAAATTTGCCCAGGAAAATGACATCGGACATATTTTTCTTGGCATAAAGAAAAGATCCAGGGTTCAGAAGGCTCTTTTAGGGTCCACATCACGATATGTTATCCTTAAAGCTCCCTGCCCTGTGACCACGGTTACATTGCCGGACAAGCATTAAAAAAATTCCAGACTTTTTCCCTCGGGTAGTTGACAGGTCATGACCTTGCATATTCTGAGGGAAACCTGTCCTTCAAAAAATCAAGAAATTTCCCAGCCAGTTTCGGGTCAAATTGTGAACCGCTATTTTTCCCTATCTCTTCTATTGCAGCGGTAACGTCCATACCTTTTCGATAGGGTCGGTCAGAAGTCATCGCATCGTAACTATCAGCGATCGTGATAATTCGAGAAAGATAGGGGATTTCTTCCCCCTCCAGGCCATCCGGGTATCCTTTTCCATCAAAGCGTTCATGGTGATGTTTTATAATTTTAGATATCTCGGCGACTCGTCCGTCTGACACCATGGGGCGTAGAATCTGCGCACCCTGACCAGGGTGTTTTTTGATAATTGCAAACTCTTCCGCCGACAACTTCCCAGGCTTCCATAAAATTTTGTCAGGTACACCTATCTTACCGATATCATGTAACACTCCACACAAACGCAATAGTTCGAAATCAATATCCTCATCTGTTACATATTCTGCCAGCTTCAGTGAAAAATCAGTCACTCTCCGGGAATGTCCGTGGGTATATTTGTCTTTTTCATCCAGAGAAATGGCGAGGGATTCTACGATATGAAGAAAAAAGGATTTTTCCTTTTCTTTACTAAGCGCCAGTTCTGAAAGAAGTCTTCGCTCCCGAAAAACACGCTGCAATTTTGCTTTTAACTCACCCTGTTTAAATGGTTTTGCAATAAAATCTATCGCTCCCGCAGCAACAAGATCAGTAAAGTTATATCGATCGCTGTAACCGGAAATAGCAAGCACATCCATCTGCGGGTAATGGGCTTTGGTGTGAACCAGTAATTCCATGCCATCCATTACCGGCATTGTGATATCAGTGATAATCAGACCATATGCATGCATGTGTAGAAGCTGCAATGCCTCCTTACCGTTTCGGGCTTGATCCGCCTGCAGCCCAAATAGAGCAACGTGGCGACTGAGAAGACCAAGCATATCCTCATCATCATCAACGAGCAAAACTTTTTCGGTAATTGTAGAGAGATCCAACTCCTTATGATCCATAACTATTTACCCTGAAAAAATAATATTATATGGAATATATCTACACGAGGCTGCAGCATAAAAGGCAACCTTATTTTGACCAACTCTTCCACTAGGAGCCTGTCCGAGAATAAGCAGTTCTTCTCAAATCGAGGCATTTATAAAAAATAAGCACAGACATATAGTTGATATAACGAGCATTATTTTTTAGATAATAACGAAGAGTTGGGGAGAAATGCATTCTCGGACAAGCTCCTAGTACAGTCAGGCAAGACTCGCCCGGAGTTATGATTTTTTCTCACCAACGCCAGGCAAACACACATAATGTTGATATTATAACATTTATTATAAAAACTCTATTAGATACTGTCGAGTTACAAAAATCAATTGGTAACAGTTGTGACCTTATTTCGAATTACAAGTTTGCATATTAGCAATAATTGATCTATAAAAAAGGCTGAACAGCGTTTCTGCTCTACATCGAGCGTCTCAATGCAATTTTTCGAAATTTTAAACAACTGATATCTCCAAAATGTTAATATACCCGCTACGACTATTATCCGGCTGTCTGATTTCTCTCCTTTTGTTATTTTTTTCCTTCCCCACAGTGGGCTTCTGTGCTTTTCGAAGTGACCTGACCGTCGAAGAACTGGAGGGAAAAATCGTTGCCCGCAGTGGTGATTTTGATGAAATGGCCAAAAACAAGACCATCAGAATACTCATGCCGCACAACAAGACTTTTTTCTTCTTTGACGGTGCTAAACCCAAAGGTCTCAGTTATGACAATGCCATGCTCTTTGAGGAGTTCGTGAACAAAAAGCAAAAAAGCAAAACGATAAAGATTGGAGTACTGGTCATTCCTACGTCCCGGGATAAGTTGTTTTCTCGACTGCAGGCAGGCTACGGTGATATCGCCATTGGTAATTTAACCCCCACCGATGAACGAAGAAAGCTCGTTGATTTCAGTGATCCTTTCCTGAAAGATGTAAGTGAAATTGTAGTTACAAATAAAACAACACCTGTAATTAAAAGCCCTTTCGATCTTGCCGGAAAAGAGATACATGTCCGAAAATCAAGCAGTTATTACGAAAGCCTGAAAAACCTCAACCAGGTGCTGAGTTCTGTTGGTAAACCCGCCGTCAAGATTGTTCCTGCCAATGAACACCTTGAAGATGCCGACCTGCTGGAAATGGTGAATACCGACCTTATTCCGGCAATCATCATAGACAGCCATAAGGGGTTTTTCTGGAAAGAAATTTTCACAAACATCAAACTTCATGAAAAAGCTGCGGTGAACTCTGGTGGACAGATTGCCTGGGCGTTTCGTAAAAATTCGCCGAAACTGAGTGCTGTCATCAATGAGTTTGTCAAGACACACAAGAAAGGGACCTTGCTGGGAAACGTGGGTTTCAATCGCTATCTGAAAAACACCAAATACATCAAAAACTCAGTCCAGGGAAAGGAGCTTAAAAAATTTAAAACCACTGTCAAATTTTTCAGAACATATGGTAAAAAATATGATTTCGACCATCTGATGCTGGCAGCACTGGGATACCAGGAGTCACGACTCAACCAAAGTGTCAAAAGCCATGCCGGAGCCATTGGCGTCATGCAGATGCTGCCGTCTACCGCACGTGACAAAAATGTCGGCATACCAAATATTGAAAAAATCGGTCCTAACATTCACGCGGGTGCCAAATACCTCCGCTTTCTGGCTGACAGATATTTCCCGGTCGAAAATGGGATGGATTCCCTTAACAGCGCCTTTTTCACCTTTGCCGCCTATAATGCCGGGCCGGCAAGAATCACAAAACTGAGAAATGAAGCTGAAAAAAAAGGATTGGATCCGAATATCTGGTTTAACAACGTAGAGATAATTGCGGCAAAGCGCATTGGCCGCGAAACTGTACAATATGTCAGTAATATTTTAAAATATTATGTGGCTTACAAATTTCTTGAAGAAAAATTGTAACAGCTGTCCCAAGCTCAGGTACTCTTGTCAACGTACTAATCCGGATTTTTCACCAACCGAGGTTGCCGGGTACAGTAGAAGCGAAGCAATGGATCATAATACCTTATGTCCATTGCTTCAGCGCCGCCCTAACGCATGACGAATGGGTCCGGGACATTTGATGCTGTTGATATCCACACACTTTTTGTCTGCAGGTACTCACGGATTGCTTCAATCCCGTTTTCACGGCCGAATCCGCTCTGTTTATAACCGCCAAAAGGCGATAGAAAGCTAACGGCACGGTAGGTGTTTACCCAGATCGTTCCGGCACGGAGTGCATTCGAAACTTTAATTGCACGATTGATTGATTGTGTCCAGATTCCTGCCGCCAGGCCATAGTCGATATCATTTGCAATGTCTATGGCTTCGTCATCACTGTCAAACCGGATAATCGACAAAACGGGTCCGAAAACTTCTTCCTGCGCAATCCGCATGTGATTCGAGACATCACCGAAAATTGTCGGCTCAATAAAATATTTACTTTCGCCGCATTCAGCCCTTCCTACGGCAGGACCTCCTCCCAGCAGCACCTTTGCACCTTCATCTTTTGCTATCTGGATATATTGTAAAACTTTGTCATATTGAGGAGGAGTCGTTACCGGTCCGACCTGGGTAGCCTGCTCCATCGGGTTGCCCATTTTGGCTTTTCCGGCGTAATCCACTAATTTATCAACAAACTCATCGTAGATGCCGTTTTGGAGAAGGAGCCGTGAGCCAGCGATACATGTTTGTCCGGTTGCGGCGAAGATACCGGAAATGGCACCTTTTACCGCATCATCAAGAACGGCATCATCGAAAACTATGTTGGGTGATTTACCACCAAGTTCCATAGTACATTGCTTTAAACCCGCTGCAGCGGCTTGATATACTTTTCTACCACTCTTTGAACCGCCGGTAAAAGCTACCTTCGCGGTCTTGGGATGGTCAACCAGCGCTGCACCAACTTCATCGCCAAAACCGGTGACAACATTCACTACCCCCGGAGGAAAACCGGCCTGTTCGAATAATTCAACAAACCGCAGGGTTGATGTTGACGTGTATTCTGATGGTTTTATAACGACAGTATTACCTGCGGCAAGTGCCGGCGCTACTTTGAATGCGAGCAATAATAAAGGAGAGTTCCAGGGTGTAATCGCGACAATCACACCAAGCGGCTCATGTCTGGTATAGTTGAACATGTCCGATTTATCGCTTGGTAAAACACTCCCCTCGATTTTATCGGCAAGGCCGCCAAAATAATAATACCATTGCGGCATATATGCGCATTGCGCGGCCATTTCGTTAATCAGCTTGCCATTGTCACGCACCTCATATTCAGCAAGTTCACTGGCGTTGACCGCTACTAAGTCACCTAGTTTGCGCAGCAAGGCACCACGCTGAGTGGGAGTCATCGTTGGCCATTCACCAGTGGTAAAAGCCGCATGCGCAGCTTCGACAGCGTCGTTGGCCTCTGTCGCGTTACAGCGTGCAACCTCTGCCCAGGGTCTTGAAGTATAGGGGTTAATTGTTTGAAAATATTCACCACTGCTCGGTGCCCTATTTTTACCATTAATAATCGCATCATATTTAGGTAATTCAGACATACTTCGCCTCCAGAAGTTTAATCAGAACCGACATTCGAGACTGCTGGAAAATTTTCCAGCAACAGAGGTCAACAGCTGGCAGAATCGTTTATCTCTGCCACTTCTACATCGCAAATGGACTGGTCTTCAAACTCTCTTTCCTTATTCGTATCAATTGATCGTCAAGATCCCCGATTTCGTTTTGCCAGTATTCCCAGGAGCCAAAACCGTCGATTGCCCGAGTCTTTCCATCCTCCTCAACCTGATGTGCACACCAGGCCATATAATGGATAAATCGCATGGCACGAAGAGGTTCAATTAATCGCAGGGTTCGTCGGTCAAAAGGCCGAAAAGTTTCATATCCTTCTAAAAAGAAATCCATTTCGATAAAAGATGTGTCAAGCCCGCCCGGAAGAAGCATCCAGACATCCTGTACCGGGGGACCCATTGCCATATCGTCAAAATCGATTATAAAAAACGATTCACCAGGCCGATAGATCATATTGGAAAAATGACAGTCGCCGTGGATACGGATTTGCTCGGCAGAACTGAAAACGGGCGTGATCTCATCAATGATCTGTCTGATTGCCGTTTCTAGTTTCAATTTAAGGTCAGAGGGAACACAAGAAGCAGCCATCAGATATTGCAGATGGCTGCCCGTCGAATCCTTAGGACTCATACAGATTCGGTGTTCAGCTTCTTTAATCTCACCTATGCTATGCACCCTGCCAAGCAGCCGGCCGAGCTGCAGCCACTGTTCGTCATTGTATTCATCAAAACTGCGACCTCCGCATTTGGGGAAAACCGCAAAGGGGAATTCATCTGGCCCGGCTAATGTTGTACCATCCCTAAACAGGAGGGGGGCAATAACAGGCACCTCCTGTTCTGCAAGATCCAGCAGAAAGGTGTGCTCATCCAGAATACCGGCCTTTGACCAGCGCCCGGGTCGGTAAAATTTTGCAATCAGCCCGGCACCATCTTCCTGTTCAAGCTCATAGACCCTGTTAATATAGCTATTCAGTGGCCTGAAAAGATTGGAGCAGCGGATTCCAAGCCCATCTTCAACAAGGCCCAGTACCCGATCCGGACCAAGATCATCAAAAGCCCGTTTTATATCCTCTTTTTTATTTTCCATACTTTCCATTATGAGATTTTTCTCTTAGAGTATCAATCATATCCAGCGATTATTATTAGCCGACTTCTGAAAAAACCGCTTGCTATTTGATAAAAGGATCCCGATCAATACAATGTCCAATACGACCTTCATCCCAGATACATATCACTCTCCACAAACAGAGAGCAGCGGCTATTGCAGAAAATGTAAGACAGTACACAGGTTAAGCAACAACATGGCGATTACATCCTGCCTTACCCTGATAAAGCAGCTCGACTCACATGGCAGCATCGATCTGTTCAGCGCAAATTCGAATGAACATGAGGATTTAAAAACAGATTATCTCTTTGGCCCTGCGAGGGGAAAGATGTTTGGTGTAATGCTGTGCACGGAGCCCAACGGCGCGACTAGATCGCTGTTCGCCTTTTCCGGACAATATAATGGCAGATGGAAAGTCCGGGGCTGGGTTCCTCCCCTTTTTGATGTTAATGATTTCTCAGGGATAAATGACAGAATTGAGAAACAGATCAAGACAATTGGCAGAGAAATGGATCTGTCGCCCGCTCGTTCAGAGAAATGGCAGCTCCTCAGAGATAAACGGAGAAAACTCTCTCAAAACCTGATGCGAGACATCCACAGCCTTTACCGGTTGACAAATTTCCGAGGAGAAACAACTACTCTCTACCAGGCTTACAATGATCAGAATGGTATCCCCACAGGTACCGGAGACTGCTGCGCCCCAAAACTTCTTAACTACGCAGCAATGAACAATCTCACCCCCTTGGGGATGGCCGAATTTTACTGGGGTCGTGAAAATAAATCTGCAAGCCGCCGACATGGCTCTTTTTATTCATCATGTAAAGAAAAATGCGAGCCGATATTAGGTTACATACTTTGCGGGCTTGATCACTATGGAAACAAAAACACTGCAGCTTAAAATCGTCTATCATGATACGGATATCGTCCTTGTCAACAAACCTGGAGGTCTTCTCTCTGTGCCTGGACGGGGAGAGGATAAACAGGACTGTATTTCAAAAAGATTAAAAGATATTTACCCCGATATGATAGAGCAGCCAGCGGTACACAGGCTTGATATGTACACATCCGGTCTGATGGTTTTTGCAAGAACGAAAGAGGCCCACAGAAAACTTTCGATACAGTTTGAAAAACATCAGGTCCATAAACAGTACCAGGCCCTCCTTGATGGCGTTATTGAAGGAAATAAAGGAGAGATACACCTGTCTTTTCGCCTGGACCCCGATAATCGCCCGATGCAGGTATATGATCCCAGGCATGGGAAACCGGGTATAACACACTGGACAAACCTTGGGGTCAAGTCCGGGAAAACACGAATTGAGTTCACCCCCCTCACGGGCCGAACCCATCAGCTTCGACTGCACTCAGCACACCCCCTCGGACTCGGTACACCAATTATCGGAGACAGCCTTTATGGCTCGGGCGCCGATGGTGATCAAATGATGCTCCATGCCACATCTTTGCGATTTTTTCACCCTGCAAACCAGGAAAATATCTGCTTCAATAGTCCTCCTCCTTTTTAGCCCGTATTTCTCATGAACATTGTGTCAATTTTCTGAAAGTGTTTTCATTGTAACAACTTGCCACCCTTTCGATTTGACGAGAAATTTTACACAATGTTCACCAAAGGCCAGCAGATATGATCACATCCGGAGTCTCACTGCGTTCGCTTACCTGCAGCGTCGCTACCCCAGCAAACATAGAGTACTATAGTTCACTGGGGTGCTTCTTGAGTATGTAATCATCTTTGCTGGTGAAAAATCCGGGTTAAAACACTGATCTGAAAATGGATAAACGGGATATTGCCCCTTCTTCCGGTTCTGGTATAATGACGCCATGAAACAGAAATGGAACATTAAGGATTTTATTGACCTTGAATATTTTTTCCACAAAGACACAAACGACCCACGGGAACATCTACGTGAGCGGGATAGAAATATTTTTTTAAAAAAGGAGGAAAAAACCAGCGGCAACTCATCCGAGAGCCATGAATTAATTGGCTTCTGGCTCAAAGAGCGCAACGATCATGAGTTCCCGGGCGATGAGAACAAGAGCCCCGGTGAAATTTTCCAGGATACTTTTTTACTAATAAAAGGAATATGCACGGCCGGAGGGGGACTATTTGGCATAGTAGCCGGGTTCTCTTTTTTTTCCTACTCTGGAGCTACACCGGTCAATGTTTTCCAATTCCTGATATTTTTTATCTTCTCACAGATCCTTCTCACTCTCCTCATGGGATCTTCTTTTGCCTTGCGAAGACTGATCAGAAGAGCTTCTTTGCCCAGCTTTTACTCTCTGCTTTTTGGCAGACTCTTTACTAAACTAGCCCAAATAGCATGCGAGAGGTCGAATAAGGACCTTTCCGCCACAAAAAAGAACAGCATCGGTCACGCCTTGGGATTGATCAGGTCACACCGCAGTATATATGGTTCACTCTTTTTCTGGCCACTCTTCACCCTTTCACAAACTGCGGCCTTCTTTTTCAACGCAGGGTTGCTTGGCGCAACACTGTTTAAAATTGGTACCAGCGACCTCGCCTTTGGCTGGCAGTCCACCCTGCAATTAAGTACGACAGCACTGCATAAACTGGTTCACTTCATGGCTATGCCCTGGTCGTGGTTTATACCTGAGGCAATCGCTTTTCCCTCCCCTGAAGAGATAGAGGGAAGTAGAATTCTTCTAAAGGACGGCATCTATCACCTGGAAACCAAAGATCTGGTATCCTGGTGGCCGTTTCTGATTTTTTGCATTCTTTTCTACGGACTCTTTTTCCGTGGCGGATGTTACCTAGTCGGCAGATGGATGGAGAAAAGATCGTCGGAAAAAATCAAATTTAATTCGGCGTCCTGCCGCAGGCTCATACAGAGGATGTTGACCCCGACTGTATCAACCCAGGCACACCCTGAAACGGAAATAAAAGAAAACAAATCAACTGCCGAAACGGAACAGTTTCAACCAATAGCAGCACACACCCTTCTCCCGCAATTCGTTCTCATACCGGGTGATATTTACGACAATATTCCTTTGCAAGAATGCAAGCATCTTCTGCATGGCCATGGATTCGCAGTTAAAAAACGACTCAAATTCATGTCTGACTATGACAGTGACCAGGATATAAAACACTACCTTCAACAGCAGGTCTGGGACAGCAGTACAGGAATCTTTATCCTCATGGAGGGCTGGATGGTGCCGCTTGTCGATTTCCTGACCTACCTTGGGGAATTACGGTCCTCGGTTGCAGTAGACACACTCATCACCATAGCACTTGTTGGTCGTCCTGAAGGAAAATCATTCGCCACAGTATCAAAAAATGACTACATAATATGGCAGCAGAAGATAACTCCCCTGGGTGATCCTTACCTCTCCCTTTTCCCCCTGACGTCCGCCAAAGAAACATGAACCGTACTATGACCCCAGAATTTGCAATCCTCGGCCACCCAAATGAGGGTAAGTCGTCGGTTCTATCCACCCTGGCAGAAGACGATTCCGTCAGGGTCAGTCCAACTCCAGGTGAAACAACCGAATGCCGGACATTTCCGGTTATTATTGATGGACAAGAACTCCTTCGATTCACTGACACGCCAGGCTTCCAGAATCCGGCAAGAGTACTCAGTCAATTCAAAAAACTGAAAAATAATGGCGAGAAAATAATTGCGGCATTCAGGCAGTCAGCCGCCGGCAGCCCCGAGCTTCGGGATGACTGTGAACTCCTTAAGCCAGTTGAGCGAGGGGCGGGAATTATCTATGTGGTTGATGGATCCCGTCCGGTTCGTAACGTTGACAGAATGGAGATGGAGATTCTACGACTCACCGGTAAGCCGAGGATGGCTATTATTAACTGTAAGGATGATGATTTGGGCTTTCTCGACGAATGGAAGGTCGATTTCAGAAAGAACTTTAATTCCAATCAACTCTTTAATGCCCATCGCGCAACATATGCAGAGCGCATCCGGTTACTGGAAGCACTGAAATCTATAGATCAAGACTGGTACAATCCCCTTTCTGCAGTCATCAGTGCCTTTAAAAAAGATTGGAATGGACGAAACTCGCACGCAACAGAAATCATGGTCGAACTGCTCACGGATTGCCTTTCTTTAAAATTAAGCAAGAATATCAGTTCACCATCTGAAGAGGAAACGGCCAGGGGAGTCCTCTTCCAAAATTACAAAACAACTCTTGATCAAAAAGAAAAATCAGCTCAACAGCAAATCCGGGCACTCTTTAAACACAACATCTTCAACTACCTTCTGCCTCCACACTCCATACTCCCCGAGAACCTGTTCGATGAGAAAAACTGGCAACTCCTCGGATTGACTAAAAGGCAAACCATAATAGCCGGAGGGCTTGGAGGTGCAACCATCGGTGCTGGCCTTGATGTTGCTGCTCTGGGACATGCTCTGGGATTATTTACTGCTCTTGGTGGTGTTGCCGGAGCACTGGGAGCCCTCTTTGGGGGTGAAAACCTTTCCGCACGGGCCCAGATTGGGGGCATCCCATTAGGGGGAGAAACTGTACAGGTCGGACCTCCAAAAAACATTGATCTGCTGTTCATACTGCTTAACAGAGCCCTGTTATACTACCAGCACACAATAAACTGGGCCCATGGCAGAAGAGATTACCCTAAATCCACTACCGCTTTGGCAGCAATGGAACCATACCAGGGATTCACTCATCGCTGGCACTCTGGCAATATCAAAATCTGCAATGATTTTTTCAAGACAATCCAGAAAAACAGAGAGGAAGAAGACTCGGGGGTAAAAGAAAAATTCAGGCAACTCATATTGAAGAGTCTCAAAGAAATATCCGAGGACAATGTGGAATGAGCAATGTTCTCATCCTGATAGACACGACTCAAGCGCTGGTATCATGTCAGCCCTGAAATTTCATTCTCGTGTAAACGGGAATGACGGCTATAAAGCATTTTTACAAGACACACCACGAGTATCTTCTCAAGACATATGAATGATTTCAACAAATTAGACAAAAAGGGTCCCAAAGCATGGCAAAGGTAATTACCGGTGTTTTCCCGAAAAAAGAAGCTGTTAAGACAGAGAAAGCGGATAAACCGGTTCCGAGTTATATACTCCACATCTCATTGACATTTTCTGATCCACTCATCTGGCGTCGCGTCCAGGTTCCAGGCAGTATCAGTCTGGCTACTTTCCACTATGTTATCCAGCTTTCAATGGGATGGAGTGACACCCACACTCACCAGTTCCATGTCGGGAAAATTAGTTACGAACCAACTCTGGGGAGTGCTGCTATAGGGGAAACCAAAAGATATGACGAGAGAAATTTCCAACTTCAGGATCTTGAAGAAAGCATGCGCTTCATGTTTGCCTATCTCTATGATGCCGGAGATATCTGGGAGCATGAAATCCGGCTCGAAGAGGTTGTATACCCATCTGAAAAGTTGCACAATCCTGTTCTGCTCGCCGGAGAGCAGGCATGTCCTCCTGAAACAATAAGTGATGTCCATGAATACCAGGCACTTTTAACCTCCCTGGAAAATCCTGCCGTCAACGGCCACCAGAAACTATCTGAGTTAACGGGCAGCAGCGATTTTGACCCCAATTTTTTTGACCTGGAAGCCGCCAGACATCGACTCCAATTATTGAAGTAACTCCGTTGATGTTAGTAAGATACTCCTCACCACGGTATTGCAGCCCTTCCTCCAGGTTAAGACACGCTCACGGGGCAAGCCGTTCTACGGACCAGGAGTTCCTGTCAGAGGCCAGGGTGTAGAGGAATCTGTCATGAAGCCGACTCTTTCTTCCCTGCCAGAATTCAACCTCCAGGGGTTCGACGCGATATCCACCCCAGAACGAGGGCAAAGGTACCTTCCCTTCCCCAATTTTAGTCCTCATTTCCTGGAACTTCTGCAGCAGTATCTGCCTGGAGGAGAGTTTATGGCTCTGACTCGAGACCCAGGCGGCAAGCTGGCTCTCCTTTGGTCTGGTCATAAAATATTTTGCTGATTCAGCAGTTGATATCCTCCGGGCCCTGCCATTAATCATCACCTGCCGCTCAAGGTCCAGCCAGACAAAAAGCAGGCTCACCCTGTCATTCTCTTTAATCTCAGCAGCCTTCCTGCTGCCAAAATTGGTAAAAAAAACAAACCCTTTTTCATCGTAATATTTCAGCAGGACGGTTCTCTGACTCGGCTGACCACCAGAATCAACAGTTGCCAGAACCATTGCAGTCGGATCTGAAATAGTCGTTTTTTGAGCCTGCTCAAGCCATAAGGAGAACTGTGTCACGGGATCCGCTTCAAGATCCTCGCGAGAAAGCCCCCCTCGTATATATTCACGACGGAAGTGACTAATATCCAAAACTTACCTCACTCTTAACCGATTCCATTTACGTCATTTGAATATAAAACATCCGCACTTCAATCCTAGTTCTCGATTCCCTCTAACTTCCACACCTCAGCCCTGACAGATCGTGCCCAGGTCCACTTCTCATCGAATTTAACCGGGTTCGTCATGCTGCCTTCTATAAGTTCGCTACTTTTATCGTCTACGGTATAATCAAGAAGATTGGCCGAAAAAAGGACAGTTATAAAATCTTCCATCCCATCACTGCCTGCCGCAACAATTTTCACATTACGCACCGCGATACTTTCAAGCTTATTTATGTGCCCCTTCTGGCGCATTTCGGCAAAATGTCCTTCATATTCCTGAGCAAGCTGATCTCCGATCAGGTGTCTATATGAATCCAGGTCCCGACGCATCCATCCTGCCTGGATCTGAAAAAACACATCCGATGCTATTTCTACAAAGTACTCTTTATCAAAAGCTCTGTCGGTTTCTTTGATCTGGGCCAGCCCCTCTTCGACCGGATCTTCAAACTCTGGTATGGGCGGTGCATTGGACTGCCCACCTCCTGCTGCTCCGCCAAACACACTCCCGATCCCCTGTTGGCCAGAGTCCTGATTATAGGAAGAATAGCCACCTTGATTGGGTTTTTTCTTTTTACGAAAGAAAAAATAGGCTCCTCCGGCGAGGAGTAAAATCGGCAGAAGCCCCATACCCTGCCCTCCTGCACCAAACATCGAACCAAACAGCATACCGCCAAGAGCGCCGCCCAGCAGACCTCCGGCCAGCCCCCGACCAAAGCTGCCAGTGTTCTGCTTGTTAACTCCCTGTGTAGTTTTAGCAGGTGCCTTTCGGCTCATTTTAAAGGAACGGCCTCCGAATTTTGATCTCGCGTCTGCATAGTCGGCATTCAACCCCCCTTCCACCAATGTAAAGGCAATGAGCAACATAAAAAAAGGTGCCAGTTTTTTGAAATACATCATCATAAGTACATTCCATTTTAAATTTTTAGTACATCTCTTTAGTGACCCTGATACACAAGACTCCTCTCAGTACCTTTTTTTCGAGAAAAATCCCACAGAAAATTACTCCCAAGGCATTTAAAACAGGAGCAGTGTAAGAGTAAGAACATATCCAGCTGATTACCATATATTATGAGGGAAAAATCGTGTTTTCAGAAATCACATGATTAAGTAACTCTTGTTTCAAGCAAGTAATTAAGAATTGTACACAGCCCTTTCAACTTATAATGTAGCTACTTAGATGAATAGGCTGTAAACTGCAGACTGTTCCCATGCAGCAAACACGTCTTTGCCTACGCCCTGCCATCCAATCTACTTGAACTGTCCATGCTTATCATTCATCCTCCCCTGACCAAACCATGTGAACCACCGGCGTCCCTTGCTTATCTTTCTTCAGATCTCAAGGCCCACGGCCACCCCTGCACCGTTGTTGATATGAACATTGAAGGGTTACACTTTCTCTTTGATACTGCAAAACCGGAAAATGACACCTGGAGTAAGCGCGCATTAAAAGCAAGAGAGAAAAATATCGCTGCCCTCCGTTCTCCCGACATATACTCCAATCTCGATCGATATAAACGAGCTGTTTCTGACCTCAACAGAATACTTGAAAACGAGGGGAAAAGATTTGACCTGCAGCTGTCCTTTGGAAATTATGTGGACAAACAGAAATCACCGCTTAAAAGTTCGGACTTACAGCGTGCAGCGCAGCAGACTGAAAACAATATTTTTTTCCCATACTTCAGCAAGAGGTTGAATGAACTGATCACCTTTCATCAGCCATCCACCATCGGCATCTCTCTGAATTATCTCAGCCAGGCGCTTTGCGCTTTCTCCATGATAGGATTTATCAGGTCCCGATTTCCGGACATAGAGATTGTTCTCGGGGGAGGACTTATTACAACCTGGCTCTCCAACCCGAACTGGCAAAATCCTTTTCCAGGCCTGATCAACCACTATATCAGCGGCAAAGGCGAGGAACCACTTCTCAAGCTTTTAGGTCTGCGCAGGACTACAGAATACACCGCCCCATCCTACACCGATTTACTTGAAAACAGATATCTCTCACCCGGCTTTATTCTTCCCTACACCACGTCCAGCGGCTGCTTCTGGAAAAAATGTACCTTTTGTCCGGAGAAGACCGAGAATAACCGGTACAGCCATGTCCCTCCGGCCACCACAATCAGAGATCTCACCGCGCTTGTACAGGAAACATCACCTTCACTCATCCACTTTCTGGACAATGCTATAAGCCCCGCCACTCTGGATACTCTCTGTAAAAGTCCCCCAGGCTCTCCATGGTACGGTTTTGCCAGGATAGACCCTCAACTCGACGACAGAAACTTTTGCATATCACTTAAAAATTCCGGCTGTACTATGTTGAAGCTGGGTCTCGAATCAGGCAATCAGGGGGTCCTTGACCGTATGGAAAAAGGTATTGATTTGCGTCTTGCCACCAGGGTACTTGAAAATCTGCATGCCGCCGGAATCAGAACCTATGTCTACCTCCTGTTCGGCACACCTGCTGAAACAGAGTCAGAAGCTCAACAGACTCTTGATTTTGTTGAGAAATACCATAAGTACATCAGTTTTCTCAACCTGGCGATATTTAACCTGCCAATATGCAGTGTGGAAACCTCTTCTCTCGAAATTTCAAGTTTTTATGAAGGAGACCTGTCAATCTATAGAAATTTCATTCATCCACAAAGATGGAACCGCCGGGAAGTAAGGCATTTTCTTGATACAATATTCAAACGTTCCCCAGCTGCTGCAGCTATTCTAAAAAAAGACCCTCCGTTCTTTACCTCAAATCATGCTCCTTTTCTACAACCCTGATGACTCATTTAATAGAGTGGAAAAGGGATCAACCCTCTCTATTCAAAAATGGAAGTGAAGCTGATTAATTCAGTCCTCCGCGAAGAGAGCCTGCAACTGTTTCAGGAATTCTTTCGAAATTATCCATACTGGCAGGAGAGCCTGCTGTCCCAATACACTCTGGAACAGTCCTGAAAAAAACACCATAAAACCAACTTTCATGGATAGAAACTTTACAAACACGGGATTTGTGTACATTGTTAGACGAAGTTTTTCTTTGTAAAAGAGAATAAGCCCCCCGTAAGTTGTACCGGAGCAGGTTATCTTCAGCCCTCCAGTATGGCGCAATTTTTATGACAGCCGAAAGGAGCATCAGCCCATGTCGAGCAGCTTTGGAACACTTTTTCGTGTGAATACCTTTGGAGAATCTCATTGTAAGGCAGTTGGTGTAGTGATTGATGGCTGTCCACCAGGATTAGACCTGATTGAAGAAGACATACAACCTCAGCTTGACAGAAGACGCCCCGGTCAAAGTACAATAACTACAGACCGCAAGGAGGCAGACAGGGTTACCATTTTATCCGGGACAGAAAACGGCAGGACACTCGGAACCCCTATTGCCCTGCAGGTTGCCAATAAGGACCATCGGCCAGCAGATTACGGCGATATGAGCGACATTCCACGCCCTTCCCATGCCGACTATACCTACCAGATGAAATATGGCATCAGGGCATCTTCCGGCGGTGGACGATCCAGTGCCAGGGAAACTATTGGCACCGTAGCTTCAGGCGCGGTTGCAGCCAAAATTCTCAAGGAAAAATATAATATTGAGATAGTCGCCTGGGTCAGCAGCGTCGGTGAAATTGAAGCGGCAGGCATCAACACGCAGACTATTTCTCAATCTGAGATTGATGGCAGCATCATTCGATGCCCAGACAAGAGTGCCACTGCCAGGATGACAGCCCTGGTAACCGAATTAAAAGACCTTGGCGATTCCATAGGGGGTGCGGTTTCCTGTGTCATCCGCAATGTACCACCCGGACTCGGTGAACCAACCTACGAAAAACTTGAGGCCAAACTGGCCCAGGCAATGCTGGCAATACCGGCAACGAAGGGATTTGAAGTTGGATCTGGCTTTGCCGGTACCCGCCTGAGAGGCTCCCAGCACAATGATCCATTTGTTCAAAAAGGCAATCGGCTTGGGACTGTGACAAACAATTCAGGAGGCATCCAGGGAGGGATTTCAAATGGTGAACCTATTCTTTTACGCATTGGGTTCAAGCCGCCAGCTACTATTTCTCTAGCCCAGAACACAGTCGATTTTTCCGGCAACGATGCCGTGCTTGAAGCAAAAGGCAGGCACGATCCATGCGTGGTACCACGGGCAGTTCCTATCGTGGAAGCTATGGCAGCCCTCGTAATCCTGGACATGGTATTTCTTCAGGAAGCCCGAAAGGCGCTGCAATTCACAATATGAAAAGGAATCCCCCAGCTCCTTGCCAGATAAACAATTGTCCGAAGAACCGACAGAAAATTCTTGAATAACTTAGGGGAAAACGGTATTAGACGCTGTTAAGGGTCAGCGATGTGCACCCCTTTTTACGTGCTGCCTGCGCCTCAACCAGACTTTCTCATAAACCTTTTGCAGCTCAATTTACTGCAGCTGTGATATCAGTTGCATTTCGGCGTCATAACTTTCAAAGCAATATTATTAAAGCGGAACCCAGATGACTCCCAACCGGCCGTCTATCAGCTCATACCTTGATCATTTTGCCCCACCAGAGGGCCTGGTCCTCCTTATTCTTTCAGTGATAGTAGGCGCAACCACAGGACTTGCCTCAGTATTTTTTGTAAAACTCATTTTTGCCATTCAGGATTTCTCTTATACTTCCATCTCCTCGGCATTGCCCTTCGTTGGAAAATGGATTTACATAATTGTCCCGGTAACCGGGGGATTACTGGTTGGGCCTCTCATACTCTTTGCAAAAGAGGCCAAGGGACATGGTGTTCCCGAAGTTATGCAGGCACTTATCCTGCGTGGTGGACGCATTCGGCCAAGAGTTGCAGTAGCAAAAATCATGGCCTCTGCTCTTTGTATTGGAACAGGTGGCTCTGCTGGCCGGGAAGGTCCGATCATTCAGGTTGGCTCCGCCCTTGGTTCTGCCATAGGGCAGGTACTTCGTCTCTCTGATGAACGAATCAGAAACCTTGTTGCCTGCGGGGCTGCTGCGGGAATTGCCGCAACTTTCAACGCGCCTATTGCTGGAGTTGCCTTTGCCATAGAGGTTCTTATGTGCGGCTTACAGATGCGTGCCTTCGGTAACGTGGTCATCGCCGCAGTTGCCGCCTCGGTTGTCAGCAGATCACTGATTGGTGATACATTTGCATTCCAGGTACCGACCTACAGCATGAACAGCCCTCTTGATATTATACTCTATCTGATCCTGGGACTGACAGCTGCGTTCGTTGGTATCATGTTTATGAAAATGCTGAATTATTCAGAAGACGTTTTTGATAAATGGAAATTTCCTCAGATTTTAAAACCAGCTGTAGGAGGAGTACTTCTCGGAATACTCGGTCTGGCCTATATGAATCTCCCCGGTCTCGAATTTTCCAGTGGGGCCGGTGCCCACGGAGGCGGGCTGGAAACACCTATTCCCCACATGTACGGCTCAGGTTTTCCATTCATTGAAGCCGCTATTCAGGGAAATGCAGGGCTCTGGTTGCTGGTCATCCTTATCTTCATAAAACCGCTCGCTACCGCCTTTACCCTCGGTTCCGGAAATTCCGGTGGCGTTTTTGCCCCATCTCTCTTTATCGGTGCGATGCTCGGCGGAACCATGGGCCACTTCTTCAGCCTCTGGTTTCCTTCAATAGTGGGGAACACTGGTGCCTTCGCCCTTGTCGGCATGGCGGCTCTATTTTCGGCGACGGCCCGTGCTCCGCTGACGGCCATGCTCATCGTTTTTGAAATGAGCAACGACTACTCCATGATCCTCCCACTCATGGTGGCAGGAGTTGCTGCCAGTTACTTTTCACAGTGGCTGCATCCTGAATCGATTTACACCATGAAGCTTGCTAAACGCGGCGTGCGTTTTGTAGAAGGCCGGGACATGGATATTATGCAGGGGGTTAAAATCAGCGAGGTTATGAAAGGCCGTCCTGTAACGATCCACAAGGATCAATACTTTTCCGATGCAATGGCACTTTTCCAGGAAAAAAACCTACTCGGTTTCCCTGTTTTGCAGGATGGCGAAAAACTCTGGGGTATTCTCACTCTGCAGGATATGCACAGAGCGCAGTCCAAAGAAAATTTTACGTCCAGAGGACTCAAGGTCTCGGATTTTGCAGTGGAGAACCCCGTTACCGTTTTTCCTGACGAGCCTATCTGGGCAGCAATACAGAAGATGTCTCCCCGCGATCTGGCAAGACTCCCCGTTATCTCCCGTGACGGTACTGGCAGGCTGATTGGCCTTATCAGCAGAAGCGATATTCTCCGGGCCTACGATGTCGGCGTTGTACGAAAACAGAGGGGACAGATCGTCGAGCATCAGGTGGACCTCCGACAGTCGAAGGAAAACGGCTTTGTCGAGTTTGTCTTGAAAGAGGAGGATACCTGCACTAATGCGCTGATCAAGGATCTTTCCCTGCCTGACACCATTAATATGGTTTCAATTAAACGAAGCGGCCAGATAATTATCCCCAAAGGACATACACGGATTGAGGTCGGGGACGTCATAACCGTCTACGGACGACTCAAGGCTATTGAAGGTATAAAAGATTTTCTCAACAACTGTGCCATATCCAGCCATACTTCCTGAGAAAATGGTATAAGAGATCATCATGCCATTCGTTGGGGAATCAATCGCCCTTATTACCGTACTTTGCTGGACCATCAGCATTCAGTTTTTTGAAGCTGCCTCTAAGAGAGTGGGCGCTATTCCTGTAAACGTCATCAGGATCTCCACAGCTCTCTTTCTTTTCACACTTCTTTCATTTGTTCGAAATGGAAATATTATTCCAATCCATTTTCCGATCAACGCATGGATATATCTCGGTATTTCAGGAGCGATAGGTTTTTTTATAGGCGACATTTTTCTCTTTAAGGCACTGATTGAGATAGGCCCGAGAGTCAGTATGCTGATTTTCAGCCTGGCAGCACCAACAGCTGCTCTTATCGGCTGGTTGTTTCTCCATGAGAATTATCTTCCCCAGCAATGGGCCGGGATGTTTGTTACCCTGCTGGGGGTCAGCGTTGTCATTCTTGAGAGAGGACAGAAAACTGCGCCAGTCAGGGGGCTGAATACAAGGAAAATTTCTTTCAAAGGCGTCATCTATGCTTCTGTCGGAATGCTTGGCCAGGCCGGGGGGTATATTCTCAGCAAAATCGGGATGCAGACGGAAACAGGTTACCTGGATGCATTTTCCGCAACCCAGATCAGAGCTCTTGGCGCATGTCTCTGTTTTGTCCTGTTCTTTACATCTACGCACAAATGGAGCCATGTCAGGAACGCTCTGGACAATACAAGAGCAGTAGTGTTTACAGCCACAGGTGCTGTTATCGGCCCATTTCTCGGTGTCTCGCTCTCTCTTCTGGTGCTCCACTATCTGAGTATTGGAGTAGCTTCCACATTTCTCTCACTTGTTCCTATCTGTATCATCCCTTTTTCAATCTACCTTCATAAAGAACACGTCTCTATCAGGGCATTTGGCGGTGCGGTTATTGCAGTTTCCGGCATTTTTCTGCTTATGTCGCCATAACTCCATGATGAGTCATGCGGCTTACTTCCTCTTCAATATTATATAGATCCTGTGGCTATATGAACCGTTTCATCATCTCGTCGATGACTGCATCAACGTTGTCAGGAGTAATATTATTCCGACTACAGATATGCTCAACCCGCTCACGCGACCCGCGATCATCCAAATCCCCTAGCCCTCTGAACATGCCCATCCTGCGACCGACTTGATAAATCATCTGATCACTCGACTGCATATTAAGAAACTTCGACACCATTCCAACCATTTTCCCCTTATCTTGTGGAAATATGCCTTCAAGATCTTCAAAGAGGTTCAGAATATGGTCACTCTTCAGAGTGCTTGTAATACCATCCAGCTGCTCTAGAAATGTGAGCAACTCACCTGCCGTCTCAAGCCCGGTCAATTTTTGAAATGTACCTTTTTCATATTCCCGACACAATTCAACGTGATCGGGGATTGCCAGAGTCCGAAGGCGTATAAAATCGGGATTAATATGATTGAGGGCATCCGCAGTCTCAATCGCGTGGTCCCTTGAAAGGGAGACGCCGCCAAGTCCCGGCATGATATACTCAGAGAGTTCCATACCCGCCTTTTTCACCTTCAAGCCTGCTTTTATTTGTGTTTTTTTATCCACTCCCTTTTTAATGCTCATCAATACTCTATCACTGCCCGATTCCATACCTATGTGTATACGGTTCAGCCCTGCAGCTGCAATCCTCTTGAGATTTTCATCGGTTATTCGTGCGATGGTATGAGAACGGCCATAAGAAGTGACCCTTTGAACCCATGGAAAACAGTTTTTCAAGTGCAAAAGAATAGTTATAAGACGTTCCGGCTTGATAATCAGACTGTTGGCATCCTGCAGAAAGATTGACTCCATACCATTTACCGCCCACTGCACAGCTGCATTCAGGGCTGTTCGGTCCCCTCTTTCCTTCACTTTGGCAAGCTTATTGATATCAGAAGGATCAAATTCCCCGGTTTTTGCAATGCTCTGCCTGATCTCCTGAACATAGCTATGAACTGAATTGATATCTTCCAGTACATGCTCCACAGGTCTCAACGAAAAATCAGC
>CAXMTO010000288.1:0-12870 GCA_964196355.1 uncultured Myxococcota bacterium | reverse complement strand
AACTTCCATTGCGTTTTCAAATTCTTCTTGGAAGATTTCACCTTTGGCAAATCGTTTCTCAAGTATTTCCTGTGCTGATTCATTCCTTTGTTGCTCCAGCATCTGTTGACTTGATTTGGTATCCTGATCACCGCCCATCATCTGTTGAGTTGATCTGGCATCCTGGCCACCACCCATCATCTGGGCCATAGTCGGAGCAGCTGCCAATAATAAAGTTAAAATTGTAACAAGAATTATCTTTTTCATGATTTTATCCTCCAATTGTCAGGTATATTTTGTAAGGTTTTGTTTGTGTTCATTCCTTGTTTCTTTTTAAAACAGCCATTGCATCTTCAAACTCTTCTTTGCTCATCTCTCCTTTGGCAAACCTTTTTTCGAGCACTTCCCGTGCTGATTCATTCTTTTTTTCTTCTGTGGATCCACCACCTAGAATTATCTTTACCAAATAGACAACTCCAAGAATAATAAGTCCCCAGAAGAAGATCATGAATATCCCTCCGCCTCCGAATCCCATTCCGAAATCACCGCCCCAATTCATCATAATATCACCTCCATTAAGTGATGATTAATTAAATTTATTGTAAAGCCATCCGAATATATAGAAGAATACAAAACTTATAACTGCCGCTTCAATCATTCCGGTAATGATGCCAAAAGGAGTTAATGAGAATAACATGTGCCATTTGCTCATCATTTCAACAGCCCCCATGTAAACTCCTATATTTCCCAAGATGCCCAAAATCAACATGCTTAAAGCTGCAACTATTGCTCCAGAGGCCGCAAACGCTAATGAATTCAGTTTTTCAGTCATAGTGTCACCTCTTATTTGATCTTAATTTGGTGAAAGGAACCGTTTTTAAATAGTGGTAAAAAAGCCGGGACTTTTCGAGCGTAGTCGTCATAGTTTGCGCCAAACTCTTTTCGTACCAGCCGCTCTTCCTGTTTAGCCAGTCTGGTATAGACAATGACGAGCACAGGATACATAACCAGGGTAAGGATGGTAGGCCACATGAAGAGAAAACCGGTCATGATAGTGATAAAGCCTGCATACTGGGGATGACGCACATATCCATACGGTCCTTCAGTTGCCAGTATACCTGTTTGCTGAGCCAGGTGGAGTACCTTCCACGCCTTATATATAATGATAAAGCCTGCCAGGACCAGCAGGTTGCTGACCAGATGCAGGGGGTTAGCATGAGGATTTCCTTCCAACCCAAAGAGGATATACCAGAGGTGCCCACTGTTATGGCCGAAAATATCCGTTTGCGGGAATCTGCTCTGCAGCCATCCGGACATCAGATAAATTGTAAGCGGGAAGCCATACATTTCAGCAAACAAAGCCACAACAAAGGCTGAAAATGCACCAAGGCTGCGCCAATCCAGTTTGGTCTTTGGCTTTAAGAAGCTGAAGGCAAAAAATATAAATACAGCCGAGTTGATGAAAACCAGACTCCATAAGCCATATGCAGGGATTGTGTCTGTCACAATAATCACCTTCCTTAAATAGTACTATTCATCCTTATGTTTGTGGTCACCATCACTGTTACCACGCTTGCCATGCCCTTTATGCATGAAGATATGCATGAGGGGGCAGAGCAGGAAAATCAAAAATGGCAAATACCCCAGAACATGGGCCTTATGTTCAGCCAAGAGAAAGAATCCTGCAACTGCCAGAAAAACAATCAATGTTGCCTGGGGCCACGACAATGCCGGGAAAAACTGTTTTTTACCTGTTTTCTCTTGCATGGTGTTACCTCACACTTTTAATGTCTTCAGCCTGAGCGCATTAGTGATCACCGACACAGAGCTTAAGCTCATGGCCGCCGCAGCAATGATCGGGCTTAAGAGAACCCCGAATACCGGAAAGAGCACACCTGCGGCAACCGGAACGCCCAGGGAGTTATAAATAAAAGCAAAGAACAGGTTCTGCCTGATATTGCTCATGGTGGCCCTGCTCAATCTGCGTGCCCGGACAATCCCCATAAGATCGCCCTTGACCAGGGTGACACCAGCGCTTTTCATAGCTACATCAGTACCGGTTCCCATGGCAATGCCGACTTCCGCCTGGGCCAATGCCGGGGCATCGTTTATGCCGTCACCTGCCATTGCCACAATTTCCCCCTGTTCCTGGTATTTTTTTACAACAGCTGCCTTTTCGTCAGGCAGCACTTCAGCCACTACTTCGTCTATATCAAGCTTATTCGCCACCGCGTCTGCTGTAGCCTTATTGTCACCGGTCAGCATGACTATGCGGATATTTTCTTTATGCAGTTGCCGGATTGCTTCAGGCGTGGTTTCTTTTATTGGATCTGCAACAGCTACCAGGCCCGCAATGATATTATCGACTGCCACAAACATTACGGTTTTCCCTTCTTTACGCATGTTTTCAGCCTGATCTGCCATCCCGCCGGGATCAATGGCAAAATCTTCCAAAAGTTTCCTGTTACCCAACAAAACCCGTTTACCTTCAACCGTGCCTGAAACACCCTTGCCGGTAATTGAGTCAAAATCAGTTATCGTGCTCATTTTCACTTCTCTTGCCTCAGCACCTCCTACAATTGCTGCTGCCAGGGGATGTTCACTCCCTTTTTCCAGGGTTGCTGCCAACTTGAGAAGTTCAGTTTCATCAAAACCGGCTGCCGGTACCACATCTGTTAATTTAGGTTTTCCTTCGGTCAAGGTACCTGTTTTGTCCACAACCAGGGTGGTCACCTTGCGCAGGATTTCAATGGCCTCGGCATTTTTGAAAAGCACTCCCATGGTGGCACCTTTACCGGTGGAAACCATGATGGACATAGGCGTTGCCAGGCCAAGCGCACATGGGCAGGCAATAATCAGTACCGATACTGCCGCAATAAGCGCATAGGACAGCCGGGGTTCTGGTCCGAATACCATCCAGGCAGCAAAGGCAATGGCTGCGATAGCAATAACCACCGGCACGAAATAACCAGCTACGATATCCGCCAGTTTCTGGATCGGGGCGCGGCTCCGTTGCGCTTCAGCCACCATCTGGACGATCTGGGAAAGCAGCGTGTCAGCGCCGACTTTCTCTGCCTGCATGATAAGAGACCCGGTGCCATTCACTGTTGCACCAACAACCGGGTCGCCGGGATTCTTCTCTACCGGAATAGGTTCACCTGAAATCATTGATTCATCAACGCTGGATGTTCCTTCAAGGACAACACCATCAACCGGAATCTTTTCGCCCGGTCGTACCCGCAGCTTGTCACCTTTTATGACATGTTCCAATGGGATATCTTTTTCAGTTCCGTCAGTGTCAATTTTGCGCGCAGTTTTTGGTGCCAGACCGAGAAGCGCTTTAATGGCTGCACCGGTCTGACTACGGGCCCGTAATTCCAGTACCTGGCCAAGAAGGATCAAGGTGACGATCACCGCTGCTGCCTCAAAATAGACCCCAACGGTACCATCCGGTCCCTTCATGGCATCAGGGAAAAGACCAGGAAAATAAACCCCCACCAGACTGTAGATATACGCCACAGATACACCTAAGCCAATGAGGGTAAACATGTTCAGGCTCCGGTTGATCACTGATTGCACAGCTCGCTCGTAAAAAGGCCAGCCGGCCCATAGAACAACAGGGGTGGCCAGGATAAGCTCGACCCATTCCAGTGTTTTTGCCGAAGCCCAGGAGTCGATGATGTTAAGTCCCGGGATCATGGAACGCATGGCAATGAGAACCAAAGGAACAGATAAAATTGCCGCTATAATAAATCTTCTTTTCATGTTCTCGTATTCAGGATTTGCTTCATCCTCGTCCGTTACACTCATGGCTTCCAGAGCCATCCCGCACTTTGGGCAACTGCCCGGTTCATCCTGGACAATCTCCGGGTGCATGGGGCATGTATACTCAATCCTGGTAGTCGGGATTACCGGTGTCATGGGCTCCAGGGCCATGCCACATTTGGGGCAGGAACCAGGGTGATCCTGCACTATTTCAGGGTCCATGGGGCAGGTATACTGTCGGCCAGCAACCTCTTCTTCGTCAGTATCCTTTTGTTCCTTCCCGGAAATAAATCCTTCAGGATCTGTCTTGAATTTTGTCAGGCAATGGTCCGAGCAGAAATAATAAGTCTTACCGTTATGCTCATAAGGCATATAAGCATCCGGGTCGTCAGTCGTCATGCCGCAGATCGGGTCCTGGAATTCTGACTGGTTTACGGGTTCATCTTCCTTTAGATTGTTTTCGGCAGGCGTGATGAAATCCGCTGGATTTGCCTTGAATTTTGTCAGGCAGTGATCGCTGCAGAAATAATAGGACTCTTCGTCATGAACGAATGCCTGGTAACTATCCGGATCATCTGTTGACATGCCGCATACAGGATCAATAAAAACGGGCTTATGCTCTTCTGCATGAAGACTGCTTTGTTTGTCTCTTGTGTCGGTCATCATATTGACCTCCCATGTATATAATTTTCATACTTCATGGTCTACAAAGAATCAACATATTTGTTAGGGTTAATATCAAAAAGTTTCCTGCATTGCTCTGAGCAGATGTGGAATTGGTGACCAAAATGATCACTGCTTAATGAAGTGGAACTCTTTTGTACTTCCATTCCGCAGACAGGATCTTGAAACGCATTAATTTTAGAGGGTTGTTTATTTTCAAGCTGTTCATTGTGGCTAGCATGATCATTATTACTCTCATGCTCTTTATGGTCGTCCTGGCTATGGTCTTTATGATTGTGACCACCACCACAGCAACCACCTCCCTTGCTCATCATGTAGTAAAAAAGTGCGCCTAAAGCAGCTATCCATAAAATACTTCCTAATGATGCCATGATAATGACCTCCTATTGAACTTCAGTTTTTGTCTTTGATACTATTATAAACATTAGACCATACTACAGGGTCAAGGGTTATAATGAGTTTTTCTTGTTTTTAGTTAACTAATTGAAATAATATTTGATTTTGGAGAATCCAGCGGGTAAGAATTATGAAAAATTAGAACTTAAATTGAAAATTGATAAGAGATTAGGGTCGAAGTGTTTCCCAATTATTCCGATGTCAGATTCCAGACAAAAGTCCGTTCTGGTACACCGGCAACATTTCGTAAAGTGAGTTTCAGTAATTTAGTCTCTTTGGGTATACTTTTGAAAATAAGTGTGCCAGAGCGATGATGACCTCCAGGGGCCGCCCCATCCCATTTTTCAGGTCTGATTACAAAACCGTTATCTAATTCAAGAGTAGAAATGGCAGTAAGATCAAATGAAAGATCCACAGAATGTGTATCAAAAACTATCTTAAACTGAACGGGTTCATCAAACCGTATCTCCTGCGGTGTGACCTTTACCTTCACGCTTTTCTGATTATCCGTTTTGGCCTTCAGGGTAATAACAGTATTCTGCCCAATATCATTTGCTTGGGTTGCAGATTGTGCAGCAGTATTGAAAAATGTCAGGGCCACAATCACTAGGCCAACAGCTATCAAGCCATTACGAAACTTTTTCATGCTATGGTCTGCAATAAAGTTACCAAATGCGTTCTGCGGCAGCAAATTATGTTTCTGGATAATACTCAGCATTATAGTAACACCTATAAGGTTTGAGAAAACACCAATCAGAATGAGAGGCAATTGATAGGTGGCAAGAAATGCTGCAGCCGCCGAAATACCCACGAGAGGCAGAACATTTACCAAACCATGAGCGCAGCATGCTACCATAGAGCCGGTGGTGACCGTTCCCGATGCAGCCACTTCAGAGGTGGCACCAATTGTTCTTTCTGCAATCCGCTGTTTTAAATAAGTAAAAAGTCCCAGTTGAAAACCAAAACCGGATGCCAGGATAAAAATCCAGTACCAGATCCTCTTGAACTCTTGGAATGCGGAACCGATAGAGCCGTTGGCAAGGGTGACGATCCCGAAAAAAATCACCAGCAGAACTCCAACTCCAAGAGTTCCAAATATTACGGGACGATTATTACTGCTTGCCTTGCTGACTTCGCCCTGGTCTGAAAGATAGGATATGGGATTCTTTGTGAACGCTTTCAGGCAATGTGAACTGCAGAAGTAATAATCAGTTCCCTTAAATTCATAGTGGAGCGAATTATCATCTTCAGCAACGTTCATTCCGCAGACCGGATCTTTGTTTAAAACAATATCGTCCTCCTTCTCCTTCTGGCAACAGGGTTTAATAGTTTCATGATTATGTGGTTTCATAATGTCACCTCTTATTATTTAAATGTTAAATATTTTCTCTGATAGATGCCAAATTAACCCCAGCAGCCTCCCTTGTGCTGCTTTTTACTATCTGTATGGTTTGCATGATTTTCATCAGTTTCATGATTTCCAATCTTGCCCAACAAGCCAAGAATCAGTAAGCCGATTGCCAAAGACCATAATACGATTCCTGTGGTTGTAAGTGTCATGATTGTTACCTCCATTAATGATGGTGATGCCCATGGTCTTCTTCAGAATGACGGTGATGTTCATGGTCATCTCCAGTTAATGCGTCCATGATGGGACATTCACTTAATGGCCCGTGCCCATCACAGGCTCCAGCCAGATGTTCAAGGGCTCCTTGGATTTTGGAAAGGTCTCGGACCTTCTCCTTGATATCTTCTATCTTTTCCACGGTCCGTTTTTTGATGTCCGCTTTGGTGGCATGCGGATCATGCTGCATAAACAACAGTTCTTTGATCTCTTTAAGTGTGAACCCAAGATCTTTAGCACGTTTAATGAATTTGAGACGGCCGACCTCTTCTTCAGGGTAAATTCGGTAATTTGAATCTGTCCTGGGAGGAGGTTGAATTAATCCCTGTCTTTCGTAAAAACGAATAGTTTCAATACCTAATCCAACCTGCTTTGCCAGTCTTCCTATGGTCAGTCCATTCATTTTAATGCCTCCATTAAATTGATTGTTTGTTCTTCTTAAAACCTATTATAAACATTATACTATACTACAGGGTCAAGGGTCTGGTTTAAGTTTTATTCATTCACCAATAAAAGAACGAACTTCTATAAGAAGTTTGATTGTTCAAAAGCACCCCGAGGAAAAATAGAGAGGGCCTGAACTGCCCTCTCTATACTTGCACCTGACATAATTTCTATTTTTCTTCCATCAGCACTTTTCATATCCAACAATGCCTTCTCCAAACTCCGGGGCTTCACAGTAATAATTTTGTAGACGAACTCTGAACTCCTCATCAGACTCACCGACTGCAATACTGGGAGCCTTTAACAGTCTGATTTCTGAAACGATGAGAGTCGAGCTCACACTTTTTTCGTCGTTTTGGATTTTCAAGGCCTCCAACGGTACAGCAAATGTATCCTCACCAATTCCAAGTAGACTTTTTCCAAGAATGACATAGTTGATCTCTCCCGTTTCTGAGTTCAAATTGACATCCCGAATTTTACCAATATGTTTACCCTCCAGGTTGATGACATTCAGGCCGAAAAGTTGTTCCGCTGTATAGGCCCCGTTCTCTGTCTTGGTTGCAGTTGCTGCAATACTGGGAGCGGATATCAGTTTGTACTCTTCAATAATGAGAGTCGCACTCACACTTCCTTGGTCATTCTGAATTTTTAATGCTTCCAACGGCACCTCAAATTTATCCTCACCAATTCCTAGCAGACTTTTTCCAAGGATGACAAAATTGATTTCCTCGGTCTCGGAATTTAGGTTGACATCTCGAATTATACCGACATGTTTGCCTTCCAGGTCATTTACATTAAGGCCGATAAGTTGCTCTGCAGTATAGGCGCTGCCCCCTGTCTTGGTTACATCTGCTAAGGACTGTCCAGAAAACAGCGTAGCCGCCAGAATTGTGATCAGTAAAATAATTAGTTTTTTCATAGCAATACCTCCAAAAAATTGATTAGTTTTTTATCCTTAAACCTTATTATAAACATTGCACCACACTACAGGGTCAAGGGTTAGATAATTGTTTTTTTTGGAATTGGCGATTGCCATTCAAACATCGTCAGTAAAATATAGTTTTCAGGTGGGAGTATAAAAGGAAGGTTGAGCGTCGTTCCCATAATAAATTTCTATATCCTCCACCAAAGTTGGTGGATCTGCTGATTATATATCTATGTTGAAAGAGTAAACCATTATGAAAATAGTTTAAAATTGGTGGCTCAAAACATCGTAGACGTGCAGCTAAAAAAATTAAGTTTATTGATAGGAAAATATCACTTGGATTCATTCTCCTGAAGACCTTTCGTGTTCTCAAGGTTGCCTTGTTTTACCTCGCCTGACTCACAGCAGGAACTTTTGTCTGTATGCTCATTTTTACGATGCATCATAAACATCATTGCACCCATGCCGATTGGGCAAATCCAAAAAAGAAGGTTTCAAGGGAGGCGGAAGTGATTCCTAAAGTACCAATAACCATAAACCCAACAATAGGCAGACCACAGCAAATTGCCATCATCCACATGTGATTAAATCCCTTTTTCATGTCTCCTTTCTCCTTTGCATTTTCAATTTGTTTTTCCATAGTTTAATCCATAGCTTTTTCTCAGTAAGACAACGGAAGGTTAATTGACTTTGGCGCCAATAATCTCTACTGATCGTTTTTTTGACCTTGGACCTATTGTAATTGCCCGAGCATTCTTATTGCTTCTTGTCCGACTTCACTGTCGAAGTCCATCTCCACTGTTTTTTGCAAAACCGATCTGGCTTCTTCGTTCTTTCCTGCAGACTTGAGAACATATCCAAGACTTAACCAGATTCGCTGAAATTCCGGGGCAATTTCAACACCTTTTATCAGCGTCTCTTCAGCGAGATCGGAGTTTCCCGTATAATGGTAGGCCAGACCAAGATCATTGAATGTATCTATATCACTGGGGTTGTCTTCCAGTACCTTTTTATATATTTCAATTGCCTGCTCATAGTTGCTGCTTTCAAAATATTCATCACCAAGACGGGCAAGGGATTGCGGATCGCTGGTATCCACCCCCAACTCTTCAACAGGCAATACTTTTAACTGGTTCGAATCTGTAAATTGAGGTGGAGAGGGAGTAGTGTCCTGTAAGCCACTTTCCACAACCCTGCTGTCTTCAAAAGATGGAGCAATTATGACGAATGCTGCCAATGCGATACCCATAATGGCAATACCAATTAGAATCCATTTTTTATAACTCTCCGGCATAATGTCGTTACCTCCATTTAGATAGCTGAACTCTCTGAGATATTTGGGCGATAGGATTTTTTATTTGATCTTATTTAGATAGATTAACCAATTATATTGGTTATACTTTATAATCACATATTCTAATTAACTATTGCGCGGAATTCTCCCCGTGCATCTCGTTCATTTCTGATTGGTGATTTCTCCAGAAAGTTTGAGAAATGTCTTCTCCCGGTTTGTGAAAAATTAACAACAGGACAATGATACTTGTAAGAGCCATAATTATAATGCCGGAGTTTATTGCCAACTTTCGCATAACTGGCTCCGCTAGATAGGATCCCAAAAGTTTTCTGCTGATCACTCTCTTTTCATCCGCTGATTTTTCTTCAAGACATGCAAGAAGAAAGGTCAGGTCAGAAAGCCTATTCATATATTGAAGAAGATATACATTTTCCAATAAGTCTTTATTTTTCATTTTCGCAATTATTCGTTCCGCTTTCCTGATTGCTGTGCGGGCTACATCCAGTTGTGATGAACTTTTTTCCTGGCCAAAAGCCACAAAGCCGGGGGGCAGTGCCAATGCTTCTTCCAAGTCCTCGACCAGGTTTTCTACCCATTTTACATCGGTCTCGATAATTCTTTTCTTGGGCGGCTTTCGATGGCTTTTGGAAACAGACAATTCCGCCCCAACAATAAAAAGTTTTTTCTGAATAAGAAGGATAATCCGCTTAATGCGTTTTATCTGTGTCGAAGCTCTTGCCAATCCGAGGAATGAGTTTGCCTCGTCAATAGCTCCCGTAGCTTCGATGACAAGATCAAACTTTAGAATTCTTTCGCCACTTAAAGTGCCCGTGTAACCCATATCACCTTTTTTAGTACTTATATTCATAACAAAAACCTATGCTCCGAAAAGGAATTATAAACAATTGGAGTCCCGTATTTAGTTTCATTTTTTTCTGATAAGAATCCTATCAAGTTAAGTCTCGCTTTAATTGAATCAAAGCTCTTTAATTTCTTTTTCATGGGTTTTTTCAGCAGCGACAACGATTCAGTCTGGTTCCTGTTACTATTTATTGTTTACCTTTTTCAGCTCATCATCAATGATTGCCTTAAAGTTACTAAGACTCCGCTGCTTGAGGAGCCGGCCATTAATAAAGATGGTCGGGGTGCCGCGAACTCCTGCGTTAACTCCTTCCTGATAATCATCATTCACCAAATTGATGAAATCCTGATTAGTCATATCCTGAAAGAATTTTTCCATGTCCAGCCCAAGGGTAGTGGCAATCTCTACAATCTTGGCGTCATTGATATTTTTGTAATCTTTAAATAGTAAATCGTGATATTCCCAGTATTTTCCCTGTTCCCCGGCAGCAAGTGCAGCAACGGCCGCCTTATGGGCAAACTTGTGAATTGAAGCTATCGGAAAATTTTTGTAAACCAGTTTAACTTCGTTCGGATACTGCTTGAGCACCTGCTCAAGTAGAGGCTGAGCCCCTGCACAGTAAGGTCATTGATAGTCACTGAATTCGGCAATGACTACCGGTGCATCAACCGGCCCTTTAAATGGAGAACCTTTAATATTTATATTTATAATATAATCAAGAGTGACGGCTTTGATGAAGCTATTATCGCGATCAACAAGTACGAGCGTTTCACCATTAGGTGAAGCACCTATACTAACAACACTCTTACTTACCTCAATTGTGCCTTGAGACATGCCATTAGCACCAAAGATCTGGACAATACCACCTTCAAGGAGCACAAATGTTTTTTTGCCGTCGGCGGAAATAGCAATATCAAGAGGCTTGCCCTCAGTTTTAATGTCTTTAGAATTGCCTTGTAGAACAGCAGCGATTGCAATTGTACTGAAACACAGAAAAACCAATGTGCCTAATATCAAAATCAGCTGTTTATGTTTAGTCATCTACGGTTCTCCTTGGTGTCGTTTGGTTTGAACATTTTTATAATGATACGGCGGATAATATTTATCAGTCCGCTTTATTTTTGTTCGCTTGAAGTCTTCTGGAAAAGCGTTCAACTGATTTCCAAGGATAATTTTTTTATATTTGAGCTTTTTTCTATTAACCGCAGCAGCCCCCTCTGGGCTGGTCTTTACCGTTACCCTGGGTGTGGTCGCCCAGTTCTTTTTTATGTGGTCCATGGTCTTCGTCATGACTACCTCCACAACATCCACCTCCCTTTTGCACCATAAAGTAGATAAGGGCTCCAATTCCAACTATCCATAATAAACTTCCAAGTGATGTCATGATGATTGCCTCCTTTAATGACCGTGTTGATTGTGTCTCCAACCAAGACGTTCCTGAGTGTTTGGATCAAGGGCTTCCAGTATTTGGCATCTACCAGCAGGGTTATGGCCATCAAAGGTAGAAGCCAAATTTTCCAGGGCGCCCTTTATTCTGTAAAGATCAAGCATTTTATTTTCAACGTCCTGTATCCTGATTAGTGTTTTATTTATTATGTCTTCCTTGGTGGCATGAGATTCAGACTTGAGAAACAGCAATTCCTTTATTTCATGCAATGAAAATCCCAACTTTTGAGCCCGATTTATAAACCGCAAACGTGATATTGCTTCTTGGGGGTAAAATTGGTGGTTTGATTCTGTTTTAAGCTGTGCTTTTATCAACCCCAGTTGCTCATAAAATTGTACTGCATCAATCTCTAATCCTGCTTGTTCTGCCAACTTGTCTAAGGTAAGTCCGTTCATTTGTAATCTCCACCATTAATAGGATTCTAAGTCTTTAAGCTTATTTACGGATATTGGACAACTCTCCAGTCTCAATGTTGCTATTTATGTTTCTAGTGACTAAGAAAAGTTTGAAATATGCGCTTATCTGTGAAGTCATCTAGATTGTAGGTAAATAATGGGCGGTTTAACGTCGCACCCAGGACTTAATTCAATGGCCGTCGCCGCAATGAGCGACTCTGGGGATCATAAACCGTCTCATAAGACACCTCCTTAATTAATGTTACCAGTTAGAGGAAAGAGGCTTTCCAAGACCCACATCCTGCAGGGCTTTTTCATTAATACCTCTTCTGTCGCAACAGCCAACCAGCTTGCCATCTATTGCAACAGCGGGAACAGACTGAACACCTAATTGCTTTGCTCTTTCCATTGTTTTCGGCTCATTCATATTCAGAACAGTCACATCGCAGGACGGACAGGCGAGATCCCGTACTGTTTTTTCTGCCTCATCACATAGTGGGCAGCCGGCTGAAAAAACTTCAATTTTCCTTGTTTCGCTCATACTCAACTCCCTTAAAATACTCATTTAATAATGCGTTTGATTTATTGATTTTAATAACTTTAAATATAATGTAAGCCTTGGACCATACTACAGGGTCAAGGGCTTTTTTAAATCAAGAGCAGAAACATTAAAATTTTCGCTGATATCGACCAAATTCTTCAATATCTCTCAAAATAATTTAGATATTGAAAAGTAGAATTTGAAGGGGCTAAGGAGACACCTGAATATGTAGATTATGCTGCATCCTTTCTCTAAGCAAAAACAGTATTATTCCCATGAAGACCATAAGAAAACTTAATGTCTGCCCCATGGTAATTGAAGCAACGAGAAAATTGATCTGTGGGTCAGGTTGTCGAAATAATTCTACAAACATGCGAAAAAGGCCATATATGATTAGAAAATGACTGAGCGTAAGGCCAGACGCCCATTTCTTTTGGTGTTGGAAATCTTTGAGTGTCCAAAGGATTACAAATAAAATAAATCCTTCAAGCATACTCTCATAGAGGTGTGAAGG
>CAXMTO010000287.1:0-3399 GCA_964196355.1 uncultured Myxococcota bacterium | reverse complement strand
ATGCTGACGAAGATGGCATTGTTGTCGCAGATCAATCAACAAGCCGCCTTACATTTTTAGGCAAGTCCGCTGCGTTGGTCGCCTTCGGTATTGCATGGTTCTCTGCAAGTCGCATTCTGCCAATAATTACTGATGAAGGCGAAAGGCATTCGCTTTCAGCCATCGGCAAATCCATACGTTAAACTTATTAGAAAAGTAAAACGGGTGACCTTGGCTATGATTAATACATAGATAGGCAGCCATTATGCATTGAAAAATGAGGAAATAAATGAATAATTGTTTGATTTTAATTGACCTTCAGAATGACTATTTCCCTGGTGGAAATATGGAACTTAAAGAAATAAATAAAGCTGCAGTGAATGCGCAGCTTCTCTTGAAAAAATTCCGAACGGCAAATCTGCCGGTAGTTCATATACAGCATTTCTCAGTTCGTCCTGGTTCTACCTTTTTCCTGCCGGAAACAGCTGGAGTTGAAATCAATGAACTGGTTGCTCCGCTGAAAGATGAAAAAGTTGTTACAAAAAACTATCCCAATAGCTTTCGAGAAACAGGATTACTTGAAATTATTGAAAAAATAAAATGTAAAAGACTTGTTGTCTGCGGTGCCATGAGTCACATGTGTATTGATGCTACCACTCGAGCAGCTTTCGATTATGGCTTTAGCATTGATGTCGCCGAAGATGCATGTGCAACAAAAGATTTAACATTTAAAGGTGAAACGATCAGGGCAGCAGAGGTCCATGCTTCATTTATGGCAGCTTTATCTGTTCCCTATGCAGACGTGTTAACAACGGATGGAATAATTGAAAAAATTGCATAAAAAAACGCCCCAAAAAGATCGGACGATCCACGTCAACCGCATTCACCCGGACCGTATAAAAAATTTTGGACATAAACATGCATAAGAAAATTGGAATAATTGGTGGTCTTAGCCCCGAATCAACGGCTAGCTATTATCTCCACATAACTAGAACCTATGTAGAGCGCTATGGTGATTACGGTTATCCTGAAATATTGATTTATAGTGTCAATCTGAAAAAGTACCATAGCTGGCGTAGTGAAAATCAGTGGGACTTAATAGCCGAAGACCTCATTATTTCAGTAAAAAGGCTACAAAAAGCCGGAGCCGACTTTGGATTAATTGCAACGAATACCATGCATAAAGTCTTTGATGTTGTCAAAGATGCAGTCAGTATTCCTTTGATTAACATCATCGACGCAACAGCTCAGAGAGCCGGAAAAATGGGTCTAAAAAAACTTGGACTCCTTGGTACTCAATATACGATGAGCGATGGTTTCTATCACGACCAAGTGACCAGGTACGGTTTGGATACGATAGTTCCTGATACTGAGGATCAGAGTATAATTCATAGAATTATTGTTGAAGAACTGGTACGAGGAAAATTGTTGGAAGCGTCAAAGTGTGAGTATATTCGTATTATCAATGGGCTGGTCGGACTTGGTGCTGAGGGAATTATACTTGGCTGTACAGAAATCCCTTTACTTATAAAGCAGAAAGATTCTTCTGTTCCTTTTTTGGACACTGCTGATATCCATGCTGAAGCAGCTCTTGAATTTGCTTTGAAATAGTACCTCAAGAATTACAGCTTCTCAAGAATCAAACTAACACCCCACAAGGGGTTTACCACTGGCCCTGGAGTTCTCTTTTGACTGCCCTTTTCACACGATCAGGATACTCCTCGGAAAGGTACCAGATACCTTCAATATCTGAAGGTGAAAGTCCGCGGTGTTCAGCGGGTAGATCAGTACGAAGGAGAAAAATAATATCACTAATCGCCCAAGGGTGTCTATGCCAGCAGTGGATGGTTCTGACGCATTTCATGTATGGCTCTGGAGACAAGTTTGCCGCCTGCACTACAGCCAATTATATTGATGTTTTTAACCTCGGTATATTTTGCTAGAAATTCTAGCAGGGTACGCAGAGAGGAAGTTGAATGTCTGGCCCGCTGGGCATCTGCTCCCACGATATAGCTGACAATATTCTGGTGAGATGGCCAGGAAAAGCCGATGCCTGTAAAATCACGGCCGGAAAAGTGAGTAATTTCAGCGGTGAGGGCGACGGATTTTACAAAACTTCCTTTGGCTCCGTGAACATAGATGATAATTTCTTTATCTCTTGCCTGCGCCAGTTTATCATTGATTTTATCCGCAAACTCTTTGAGTGACGGAGAAAAAAGCAAATTTCCAGGGTGAAATTCATCAGTATGAACTGTTGCTATTTCCCGGGTTTTTTCAAGACTGAGATGTATAGGATCGAGTTGATCAGCACGAGTCGAAGCCAGGTAAAGATCATCCCAGCTGGTCAGATCATCACCAAAACGAATTTGCACCTCTCCAAGGTGCAGTCTGTCACTCATTCCGTTGCCGTAGATACTCTCACCGGAAGACCATCGCGATTCTCGGTTAGTAGCATAAAACACAGGCATGGACGTGGTTTTTTCCTCATGATTGAGTTGGGAATAGGGATCCACCTCAGCGCCCTGATAAATGACCGGAGCAGGCATTAGGGGAATTGAATTTTGTGCAGTGCACCCAGAAAGAAAAAATAAAAACACAAGGAGGCTAGATAAAAAAACATCGTTTATGTTCAGGGTATTCTTCAATAAATTCTGCATAATTATTTTAGGATCCACCGACAAAATAAAGAATCAAAATTGAGACGCTTACTAATTTGACATCAATAGTAAAGTTACAACATCTCCCCCCTCTGGAATGAGCGGCCATGAAATTTATAGGCAGTCATGGTTAAAGGGTACTGAGAATAGTCCTTATTTGCCGATGTGATTGAATTATTAAAAAATTGACTTCTAACGTACTGATTTGTAGCCTACAATACGTTTATTTTGCAAGTTGAAGCAGTGTTGTATGATCAGTCGATTTGGCGAACGCTGATCTGAAGCTCAGAACACAAAGCTCTTGTTTGTTGCTTATATGCGAGGAAAAGAGAGCAAGAAGAATCTACTCAGGGGGAACAGAAACTTTGAAGAATTGGCAAAATATCCGGACCAGATCTTTATTTTGTGCAGTATTACTCTCTCTTCTTTTTGTATTTACAGCTGGTGCTTCTGAAAAAGAACAGGAGGAAATGCAGACAAAAAAAGGTAATTCGAGTCAGATTCATGAGGTAAAGAAGAATCTGGCCACATTCATCAAATATGAGACCGCGTTTTCCAAAAGCCTTGTGGATTTGAAAGATAATGTTGGAAAACTGGTCAGTCCAGAGAGTTATCAAGAGCCGATTTTGAAAATTGCAGAGCAGATTGATCACCTTGACTGGCAGGTACAGAGGGCCAAAACAGATCTTAATATGCCCCATGAACAGTTGGCAGCTCTTGATATAAAACTGGCCAGACAGGAGCTGGCTCTGGAGAAAATGGA
>CAXMTO010000286.1:0-17706 GCA_964196355.1 uncultured Myxococcota bacterium | reverse complement strand
ATCGGGAATTTTTATGGAGACTGTGTACTTGTTCCAATAGCTTCTGGAGATCGGAACAAAATTGATTGAAAATTATGACAGAAAGGTGATAGGTTAATTTGCTTAGCCAGGATTTCTCACCAGCAGAGATGATTACATATTCAAGAAGCACCCCAGTGAACTATAGTAGTCTATGTTTTCTGGGGTAGCGACGCTGCAGGTAAGCGAACGCAGTGAGACTCCGGATGTGATCATATCTGCTGGCCTTTGGTGAACATTGTGTAAAATTTCTCGTCAAATCGAACGGGTGGCAAGCTGTTAAAATGAAAACACTTTCAAAAAATTGACACAATGTTCATGAGAAATGCGGGCTAGCAGTGGTCGTAAAGAAAACGACCTAAAATACTCATAGTATATAGAGAAAACCACCATGGATTAATGCATCTGGTGAAAAAGATATGCAAACAATGATCATGTATTACTTATTTCAATTTTGTGTGAGTTAGACACAACATTTTTATCAATGATGACGAATCGGGGTTGCATCATGATTATGAGGTATGGTTGGAGAAACTTGCTCCCCATGCTCCGGTAGAGCAATATAGGCATAACGGTTATGAGGATAATGCCGATGCCCATATGAAGCGTCAGATAATGGGACGGGAAACTGGACTTCGGAACCTGGGAGCAGATTTTCTACGGGGAATTTGATGGGCGGCGAAAAAAGAGGGTGCTGGTGAAGATAATAGGGGCGTGAGAATCGTCAATAATGGGGCGGAGGCGGGTCTTTTGGCTCTTCCTGTATCAGGTTAGTGGCAAGGAGGCTCTGAAGTTTTACGAGAGCCGCTTCCATAGTATTTATCTGTGCCTGTTGCTCGATAATGACATCGTTGAGAGTTTCAATGGTTCGATCCTGATATTCAAACTTCTCCTCCAATGTCTGTAGTCTTTGTACGAGTTCCTGTTCAGTGTTATTCATAGGTTAGAGTATATTCATGAAATTTACGAGCTGCAGGACAGCATGGAGCAGCCTGGTCGATTACGAGCCCATTCAGGACGTTTTTCTGCGAATTTTTGATTTTCAGGTTGCTCATCATAAGGATGACGGAAAATCTCGAGGAGTTCACTCACCATCGAGGCATCACCCTTTTCTGCCTTATCAATTGCAAGCTGCGCGATATAGTTTCGCAGCACATATTTTGGGTTAATCCTGTTCATCCGATCTGATCGTTCATTTCTCGACAGTTTTTCCCGGCTGGATCGCCTGACGTAACTCTGCAGCCACCTTCCGATGCGGCTCTTATATTCTTCACTTAATTGCTCTGGTTGGTAATACGCATCCAGTAAAGGGGATAAAAGAGCGGTTGTCTCTTGTTTATCAGATGTAATATCCAGTTGGGAGAGGTTTCTGAAAAAAATGGTCATGTCTGTTTCCACCAATTGCAGTATGTCTGTCAGTTCACTGATCAGCCCATCATCTGATCGAGGTTCAAAGCTGGTGAAACCGAGTTTATGAGCCATCATCTCGTTCCAACCCTTCTGAAAAGTACCATTGTAGAGATTGAGGCATTCCTGCAGAGGGGCAGTATCATTGATCACAGGGAAAATGCTATTAGCCAGCTGAAGAAGGTTCCACTGGCCGATATGAGGTTGGTTTTTAAAACAATATCTTCTCCCATGGCTATCAGTGGTGTTTGGCGTCCAGCCGGGGTCGAAATCCTCCAGCCAGCCATACGGGCCATAGTCGATTGTGAGCCCAAGGATTGACATATTATCTGTGTTCATAACTCCATGAACAAATCCGACACGCATCCAATGGACTATCATTTCAGCTGTGGTCTGGCAAACTTCTGAGAACCACTTGATATAGGTGGCTGTAGATGGTTGTCCCAGATGTGGGAAGTCAGTTCGGATGGTGAAATCAATGAGTTGCTGCAATAAATCAGTTTCTCCTCTTGCGGTTAGTATTTCAAAATTACCAAAACGCAAAAAAGAGGGAGAAACGCGACAGACAACTGCACCTGGCTCATTTTTTTGGTGGCCATCGTAGAACATGTCTCTTACTACACTTTCACCTGTGGATACCAGGCTCAGGGCTCGGGTTGTCGGTATCCCCAGAAAGTGCATTGCTTCGCTGCAGAGGAACTCTCTGATCGATGAACGGAGTACAGCAAGGCCATCTGCATTTCGTGAATAGGGTGTAGCTCCGGCACCTTTGAGTTGCAGTGTCCAGCGCTCATTCTGGCTGTTTATGATTTCCCCCAGATTAATGGCCCGACCATCTCCGAGCTGTCCAGCCCAGTTGCCGAATTGGTGACCTCCATAGCACATGGAGTATGGATCCATGCCCTGGAGCTGTCTGTTTCCGGAAAAAAGTTGGGCAAGATATTCATTCTCATCTGTCTGGCGTGGGAGTCCCAGGAGTTGCGCAACTTCAGAGCTATACGCCAGGAGCTCGGGGGAAGACACTGTTGCCGGCTGGACTCGTGAATAGCAGGCTCTCTGTACCTGACGTCTATGGTTCTCTTTTATCGGGTCACCAGGTAATTCGTTGACAAACCGGTTGTCAAATACCAGTGTTTCCTTATCTTTTATATGTAGAGGGCTGTTCATAATTGGTTTCCTGAGAATATCTGCTTTACCTTGTGAGGACTTTTACGGTAATCATGCCACAGTGTGGTGGCAAGATTCATTGCAGTTCTGTTTTTACTATTTGGGTAACAGCAGGAATAAAACCTGTGGAGCTATTTTGTTTTGAACCAAAAAGAGAAAAGAGATACCAGGATGTGCTTGAGGCGTGGCAGGAACCCGATTGCATACTGTTCGCAGGCAATAATAAAAGGTTTTTTATTGCAATTCGCCAGCCTGAAATCAGATTGGAATTTTTGCCCGCATTTGGGGCAGGCCATAAGCATGCCCCCGATATTCGGTGGGAAGCGCAGTTTTTGCCCACATTTTTTGCACTGCTGAATGGTGTGTTTATGCATAGTTTGAGAAAGTTAAATTTTTATCCATTCCTGTCGTTTACCATGCAGGATAATTTCATAAATAAGATACAGGATCTGTAAAACTGCAGCTATCTCTCTTTATAATCAGAATTTCAGAATATTTCTTGAAAAGAGTTGTCACCTTTGAGGGAAATAGTTATCGTTTTGGACTACCAACAGCCTTTAATAGCTTTTTGGAGACCCTGGACTAACTTCCGATTATTGGGGCCACGAGATATGATACCAGCAGGAATTCGGGTGAGAGAGGGGAGACAAGGATGATAATACGAGTTCTTATCGCAGGGTTTGCGTCAACCGTAGCTGGTGTGAGTTATCTCACTGGTATGACAAGGATAATGACAGCGCTTCTTCTTGGGTTTGGTGCTTTTGTCTCCTTCGTTTTCGGCCTGCTTTTTTTGGTCCCGGCCGACGGGGGGCGTCTCTGGTTTCCTGTATCCGGCGAGGCACCGTCATATCCATTTTTTCTCATTGGCACACTGCTTGTGGCAATGATCGGTGCTCTTTATCTGGTGAAGCCAAAGTTCGAAATTGTCGAAGAGGCCTCAAAGATTCACTTTAAATATCTGATTTGGGGCGGAGGGGGCTATCTTTCCACACTTTTTATTTCTTCTTTTTTCTGGTTCCCCTCAGATTCCAGGAAGCTGGCAATAGATGCGTCTGGTCTGGCAGTTGAGGCACTGGCCGGGACATGTTTTTTTATCCTGGGCTTATCCGGTTCACTCTACCTCCTATATCGTGCTTCCCGGGGAAGTTCGACGGAACGGCCAGATATGATGAGGCGATTTGTTCTTGCCCTTTTTACTTTTTTTCAGCTTGACAAAATGCCTGCCCTTGCTGCCTACCTGCTTATCTATTCGCCTGATGTTCAGCTGGTTTTTCCAAATCTTGCAGCTCTCGCTCTTTCCTCATATATTCCCGTGGGTATATTTCTTTTGAAAACCACATGGGATACAAAAGAGGGGTAATTTCTGATCAACGGGTATTGAAAACAGCGGTAGCAAACAGAGGTAGAGTGATCTCGAGGTCTCCTTTAAAAAAATAATCAGGGCGAGAAAGGACTTGCTCGCGGTTAAATTCGTATATAATTCCACCCTGCTGTTTTACCCTTGCCGGTATTCCTGCTGCAGGAAATACTTTTGCCGATGTTCCAATTACAAGGAGGAGGTCACACGCTGCCAGGATATCCTGAATTTTATCAAAGTTCTTTACTCCTTCGCCAAAGAGGACGATGTCCGGTTTGAGAGGATAGGAGCAGAGCTGGCACTTTGGTATATCTTTCATGCTGTAGTGACTCTCAACCACAGGTATGGTGTTTCCGCATTGCAGGCAATGGAGATGATGGTGATTTCCATGAATTTCCAGAACATTTTTGCCGCCTGCCGCCTGGTGTAACCCGTCGACATTCTGGGTGACAAGTCCGGCCAGAAGATTGTTGGTTTCAAACTGAGCCAGGACATGGTGGGCTTTATTGGGCTTTTTTCCTAAAAGTTCTTTGCCGAGTTTTCTGTAGAGCCGCCACGCCTTTTCGGGGTTGTTTAGAAAAATATCCAGGGTGGCGTATTCCTCCGGTGAAAAAAACGTCCAGAGGCCGCCTGGGCTCCTGAAGTCGGCAATTCCACTCGCGACAGAACTACCCGCTCCGGTGAGGGCTACAGGCTGAGAAGCTGTACGGAAATATTTTGCGGCTTCTTCGAGATACTCTTTACTGTTCTGGTCGATTGTCTTTATCAATTGAGGATGTCCTGGAGCCAGAGCGAAATGTCAGAAATCTGCTGAGGGCAGACCGCATGTTCCATCGGGTAGCTCTGATAGTTTACGCTATAGCCAAGTTTGACCAACTGGGTGGTTGCCTTTTGTCCAAGAGCCTCGGGCACCACCGGGTCATGCGTACCATGTTGGATTTTTATGGGTATTTCTTTATTTGCCTCACTTAATTTTATGGAATCAACAGTGGCAAAATAGGTGGACATGGCAAGGAGGCCGGCAAATGGTAAATTGCTGCTTAAAGCGACCTGGTATGCAACAGCGCCTCCCTGGGAGAAACCGGCTATAACTATTCTTTTGCTCCTAATGTTTCGGTTGAGTTCCCTGGCAACGAAGCCATCAATGTCTGCAGCCGATTTCATCAGCTGCACCGTATCCACCTTTCTGTCGATTTTCATTTCAAGAATATCGTACCAGGCTGGCATGACATATCCGCCGTTGACCGTTACCGGGATAGACGGGGCGTGAGGGAAAATAAATCGAACTGCCAATGATTCAGGAAGTTTTAATTCCGGGACAATTGGAGCAAAGTCATTACCGTCAGCGCCCAGGCCATGCAGCCAGATCACTGAGGCATCGGGATTCGGTTGCGTTTCATATTCAACAGCTGGCAGGAGTTGCATAATTTTTTTGTGTATTTGTGGTTATATTTACTGTTAGAGTACGGGTGGTGGTCGCCATATTTTATTATTTCTTAACTATTCAAGGGGATAGCCTACAGCTTAAATAACCACGTTGCCTGAATAGTCACATTATTTCTATCTTAATCAGAATAATTATAAAAGAGATTTATTTATTACATACCTTGTCATGGAGAAAACATGAGTTTACAGGAACAGTTTGGAGGCGAGCTAAAAACAGCAATGAAGGAAAAAGATATGGGGCGCGTCGGTGCAATCCGTATTTTGATAGGTGAGTTTCAGCGTCAGCGGGACAAAACCCTGAATGATGAGAAGGTCATTGGTATTATAAAACAGTTAATAAAATCTGAGCGTGAACTCCTTACGGCGGCAGGGAAAGAATCATCTGAGTTTTTAATCATAATGGAAGGATATCTTCCCCGGCAGGCAAGTGAAGAAGAAGTTAAAATATGGATAGAAGAAAACATTGATTTTTCCCTGTTTAAAAACAAGATTCAGGCGATGGGGCCTGTTATGAGTCACTTTGGCAGCGCTGTGGACGGGAATGTAGTCAAGAAGATCATGCAAAGCTCTGATTGATTTTTAACATCTGGAGAATAATTCGAAATATCGCATGTTACTTTCTTGTGACAGGGAAAAGGATGTTTATCTTTACAGCTGATTACAGGAGAAGGTCCAGTTTGTTTATCGGACTCAGTTCTGCGCCCTCGTGAGGGGGATTAGTGCCTTACTTCTGGAAACCTGTTATAAAAAACAAGAAATCCGGAGAGTGTATTGAAATTAGAAACTTAAAGTAAACACCCAGGCACTTATACCCTTCAAACGGGTACTGAAATGAGTACTGGTCTTTTTACCGTTAACCGGTGTTCGAACCTTATTATCTATGGAGGATTAGCGTGTTACGAATTGGTTTGTTTTTAGCTACAAACATGGCGATATTGATCTTGCTGGGTATTGTAATGAACGTTTTGGGGGTTGATTCTCGAAGCAGTTCGGGGCTACTTGTGATGGCTGCTATGTTCGGCATGGGCGGATCATTTGTCTCCCTTGCAATGTCAAAGTGGATTGCCAAGAAATCGACCCGTGCTCATGTGATTGAGCAGCCGAGAAACGGAACCGAGAAATGGCTGGTAGACACAGTGAAAAGCATGGCCGAAAAGGCTGAAATTGGGATGCCCGAAGTCGCAGTCTATGATTCTCCCGATATGAATGCCTTTGCTACCGGGATGAAAAAAAATGATGCTCTGGTTGCAGTCAGCACAGGGTTACTGCAAAATATGTCCCAAGATGAGGTGGAGGCAGTTCTGGCCCATGAAATTTCTCATGTAGCAGGGGGAGATATGGTGACCCTGTCTCTCATTCAGGGAGTTTTGAACACCTTTGTGATTTTCTTCTCCCGTATTGTTGCAAACATTCTGAACAATGTATTGAGCAGTGATGACGAGGGTGGCGGGCTTGGGTTTATGGGCTATATGGCTGTCACCATTGTGCTGGAGCTTGTCCTCGGGCTCTTCGCCTCCATGATTGTTATGTGGTTCTCAAGAAAGCGTGAATTTACCGCCGATAAAGGTGCCGCTTATTTGACCAGCAGGGAGAAGATGGTCGGCGCTCTCCGCCGTCTGCAGGCTCATCATGAACCTTCCCATCTTCCTGATCAGGTTGCCGCATTTGGTATAAGACCGAAAGTGGGTGGAATGGCAAATTTTTTCAGAAGCCATCCTCCACTTGAGGAACGAATCGCCGCACTCCAGGAGCTGAAATAGGGGGTGAAGGGGCCATCCTTATCCCTATTCCCTGGTTATGCCAAGAAGTGTGTTCCAGGTATTGTCGTTGTTCCATCGCTTGAGAATGTGGACAGGTTGAGTCGAAAGAAATGCTGAGACTTTTTCTGTCTCGCTGCGCAATAGACCTGAAAGTACAAACCACTTCTGTTTAAGAAAACCTTCCGTTCTAATCAGATCTTTCATCACATCGTAGTGGATATTGGCGACCAGGAGGTCAGTAGCTACAGCGGTGTGGTCCCCGGCCTTTCCGTTAACAACAAATATTTGGTTCTTCAGATCGTTCAGGATGACATTAGTTCTTGTCGTCTGGCTTGCCAGGAAGTTGTAATCTACAGACAGTATTCTTCTGCATCCCAACCTGGCGGCCGCAAGAGAGAGGATGCCCGTGCCGGAGCCAAGATCCAGCATGGTCTGCACTTTTCCTCCCGCACAGGCAAGTTCAATAGCCTCCAGGCATGCCTGAGTCGTCGGGTGCGCGCCGTTTCCAAAAACTACTCCGGAATCAAGAGTTATGGCAATTTCGCCTTTCTGGGGAGAGGCTTTTATCCATGGAGGATTGAGAAGGAAGCGACCAAGGCGAACTGGTTCAACGACTCCCCCCTGCCACTGTTCATAACTCATCTCATACTTGTCCAGCAGTTTGATGTTTGGATAATCTGAGAGTAGTGTTTCGACGGTTTCTTTTGCAGATTTCCGGAAAAAAAGGAAAGAAAAATCGTCCTCAACCCAGTTACCGACAAAATATTCTACAGGGACATGCAGGTCAGGAGGGAGAATACCTTCAAGATAATATATATGCAGAACAGTTTCCGGGCGAAGAAATACTGGTTGTGATTGCATGATAGTACACTCTGAGTGTTGCCGCAGTGAGAAGAGGCTTATGTCAAGGCATTGGCGTACTTCAAGGATTCAAAATATATCTCTGGAAGGAGCTTCATGTCGACGTTAATCTGGTTTACTGCATCGGTGCAGGAGGGTATTTCTGCTCTTTCATAGGCAATTATCGCTCTTAAAAAGGGCATAAAGTCTCCGGTTCCTGAAGACAGGGCGTCTTTTATCTCATCGGAGATAGGGAGCTTGTCCATGATGGCATTCATTTCTGTATCAAGAATAGAGTCTATTAAAGAAAATAACCCCATGAGAAACAGTTCCGAAGAAGAACTCTTGAATTGGCTCTGGAGTGCCAGCAGTTCGCAAAATTTGGCGCGTACGAGTGATAACCTCACAAGCTCGTTTGGCTTTACTGATGCAAGATCAGATAGAATCATAAGGATCACAAAACGCCTCAGTTCCTCTTCACCCAAATAGGCCATGGCATGTTTTACAGTCTTCACTTCCTGCAGACGATAGAAGTAAGCTGAATTAATAAAGCGAAGAAGCTTGTAGCTGATGCCTACATCTTTAGAAATGATCTCATAGAGTTTATCAATGGACGTTGTTTCCTTGGTAACTTCAGCGAGGAGGTTATAGAGTGTGATTTGAGCTAAAGCCAGTTCTTTTATCAGAATTTTCTCAGGTTTGTTGAAGAAATATCCCTGGAAATAGGAAAAACCAAGCTTGGCGGCTTTCTCGAATTCATCATATGTTTCGACTTTTTCAGCCAGTAGTTTCACCTTGTGTTTTGTGAGCCTTTGCAGGGTTTTACGAATAGTGTCAACAGGAGTCAGTCTGAAGTCGATCTTAATGATATCTGCTATCTTTATCAGTGGTTCCAGACTTTTGTCGTAAATAAAATCGTCAAGAGCAATCCTGTAGCCCTCTGCTGAGAGTTCGCGGCAGGCAGCCAAAACCTCTTTGGTGGGCCTAACGTCTTCTAAGATCTCTATTACAAGTGTTTTTTTTGGGAAAGAGGCCGGAGTCTTTTGTATAAGCAGCTCTTCTGTAAAGTTAACGAAGCATGGTTTTGAATTTGATATTACATCGATGCCTTCAGTTAAAAATGTACTGGTGAGCAGGCCGGTGGTAGCTCGATCCCCTGATACACCCGCCAGGGGAAATTCCTTTGTTCCTCGGTAAAGAAGTTCGTAAGCGAATAACCGTTTTTGAACAGTGAAAATTGGTTGCCTGGCAATATAAAAATCCATTGATCTGTCTTTTTCAGAAGAGAGTTAATAGTTCGATAAAGATCAATATTATTGAAAATAATCTCTAACACCGATAAACGGTAAAAAAATCCTGCACTCTTTTCAGTACTCGCTCGGAGTCTATCGCTTACCTGAGGGGTATAAGTGCCTTGGTGCTTACTTTAAGTTCCTAATTTCAAAGGACTCTCCAGATTTCTTGTTTTTTATGACTGATTTTCAGGAGTAAGGCACTAAAACATCTAACATTTACAATTAGTAATGGCAAATTTTTTCTAACTCTCTTCGAAAGAGAAGAAGGTCGTACAGTTGTTTCTGTCCTGCCGGTCAGTTTTCACCAGCCTATGATGAAGCATTGTAATACGCTTAAATCATATGGTATTTTCTCGTAAATCCCTGGTCAACGGATTTCTCTGACTGCAGCCAGTGATGGTGGAATTTATCTTTTGGGGACCAGAAGCGTTGTCAGCAAGATGCCGGAAAAGATCAATAATATCCCTAGAAGATGATACATGTGAAGGGTTTCGCCCAGGAAGAAGACCGCAAGTATCGTACTGAAGACCGGCATGAGGTGAATAAACGGTCCGGCTTTATTGGCTCCGATCCTTCTTACCGCAGCGTTCCAGAAGATGAAGGCAAGAATGGACGCAAATATAGCGACATAGAGAATGGTGACTACGGCCGCACCATTCAGGATTATAACCTTACCACTGTAGACTTCCATAAGGTAAAACGGTAAAATCCCGACAAGTCCGCTTATGACAATGCCTGACAGATAGGCAAACGGGTGAAGTTCCTGTGGGTATTTTTTTAAATTTGCAGAGTAGAGTGCCCAGAAGAGGGCTGCAGCGAACACAAGCAGGTCGCCCCGGTTAAAACGCATTGCCAGCAAATGTGCCATTTCTCCCCGGGTGATGATCAGCAATACCCCGCACAGAGATACCAATACTCCGAGCCATTGTCTTGGACTCATCATTTCCCTGTATAGAATCCAGGAGAATACAGCTATCAGCACGGGAATACAGGAATTCACCAGAACAGCGTTAATAGCGGTGGTTGTCTGGATAGCCATATAGATGAGGCTGTTAAAAGCGGCGACCCCCAGAAGCCCCTGGATGGTTATAAAGCGGAAATGTTTTAGGGCGATCTGTCTTTGGACCCAGAGATGGCGTATACCAAAACTCAAAAGGATCAGGAGTGCGACGGCCCAGCGCCAGAAGGAAAGGCTGAATGGCGGGATATCGGCATGCATTCCGCGACTCAACACAAAATTGCCGGACCAGAAGAGGGTTGTTAAAATCAGGAGAAAATAAGGCATATCAAATTGAGATAAAAGGGTGGCATACGTATAGACTACTCAGTGGAATGAAGGGGGGGGCGCGGAAAATTTGCTGGTGGTCGGCGGGGAGGTTTCAAGGCGGCACCCACTGTTAAAATAGTTGTTTACTGCCAATTCAGTTGATTTCATATATGCAGTTTGTTATGAGGTACAGTGTATCAGTGTACGGGTAATCATTTTATTTCTACATGCGGGCAGTAATTTCAAGTTTCTCCGCGGGAAAATGGGCGTTCGCTGCCTTAGATGCCTGCTTGCCCGGAGAGAAATATCCAAATAATACTTAATGAAGAGACAAACTACAGGGAGAATTCTATGAAGAAAATTTGTATGTCACTTATCTTAGTTGCTGCAGTTTTAATGTTATCATCTGCCTCTTATGCAGAAAAAACTCTGCGCATAAGCCTTCAGCTGCCGCTGAAGCATCATTTGGGCCAGAACCTGCTTGATTTCCAGCAGGAAGTAGAAAAAGAGAGTAACGGCTCTCTGAAAATTGAAATATATCCCTCTGCTCAGCTGTATAAAGATAAAGAGGTGCCCCAGGCGGTATCTTCCGGAGCCATTGAGATGGGTGTTGCCTCTCTGACCCGTTTTGCTGGAACCATTCCTGCGGTGGACATTTTTTATGTTCCTTTCATGTTTGACAGCCCTGAAAAAGTTGCCAAGGCAACCGCACCAGGAAGCAATATCCGTAAGGCTCTTGATGAGGCGATACTGGGAACGGGAACCCGTGTTCTCTGGTGGCAGGCATATGGCAGTGCTATCCTTCTGACTAAAAAGGATATTATTAAGACTCCTGCTGACATGAAAGGTAAAAAGGTGAGAGTGTTCGGTAAAACACTGGGGGATACGGTTCTTACCGTAGGCGGTGCTCCCACTATGATGTCTGGTTCCAAGCAGTTTTTGGCCTATCAACGAGGTACCGTTGATGCCGGTATGACCGGAATTACGGCAGTAAAATCAAGAAAACTCTATGAGGTCATGGACTATATGACCTTAACCTACAATGCCGACATAGAATTTATTGTCATTATCAATGAGAAAGCGTGGCAGGGGCTCAGTGAAAAAGAGCAGGCTATTATCAACAAAGCTGGACTTCGCGTCGAAAAAGAGCTTCGTGACAAAATGGGAGCCATCGAGCAGGAAGTTCTGGAATGGTCAAGAGATAAGATAAAGGTTGTCGATTTGACAGATGCTGAGCGTGATCTCTGGCGTGAGGCGACAAAGCCAGTGGTCAACGGGTATGAAGAGAGATCCGGTGATCTTGGAAAACAGCTCGTCATTGAGGCTGGTAAACTGTAACAATTTATAGAGGTTTGATCCGGGAATCTATGAGGGCTTGTCTGAGAATGATCACTTTTCGGGTAAGTTCCTCCATATCCCGGATCCACACGGTGGTGAGCAGGTGATTCGTATAATAGATAAAATTACAGAAGTGGCGGCACATATTGCAGCCTGGATGCTTTTCTCCATCGGTGTCATGGTTACCTACGAGGTGGTCATGCGCAAGGTGTTTAACTCGCCTACCATCTGGGTCGACGAGATCGCCAGGTTTACCCAGGTATGGGCTGTGTACCTGGCCAGCGCACACATTCTGAAATTGAGATATCTGATCACGGTCGAACTTTTCACAACCGCTCTTTCCAGGGATAAGCTCAGGTTGCTTGAACTCTTCTCGCTTACCATAATCGCCTGTTTTTCTTTGGTGGCATTGTATTATGGTGCAGGTGTGGTTCTTGAGTCTATCGAAATGGGTAGAAAGACATCGACCATGCTTGGAGTACCCAAATGGCTCACTGAAAGTGCTATCCCGGTTGGGTTTGGCTTACTCTTTGTCCAGGCGGTGATCGAGTTTTTCAAACTTGTTCGTGGTGAAGATGTTGCCGCAGCAGCAGGTCATCAGGTTTAAAATAGGCGCATACACATCATGTCCTCAATTTTCATTCTTTCCGCCCTGCTCCTGCTCCTGCTTCTTCGCGTTCCTGTTGCTTTTTCGCTTGGTGGTCTGGGTCTCTTTTTACTGATACTTAAGGGTTTTACCCTTACCATGGTGCCCCTGGCGCTTTTTAGCTCCATGGACAGTTTCATCCTTCTGGCAGTGCCGCTGTTTCTTCTCATGTCCAATGTTCTGCTTAAAGGAGGTATTGGCCGGGACCTGTTCAGGGCGGTCCAGAGCTGGGTTGGGCATTGGCCGGGTGGCCTCGGTGTGGCAACTATTATCAGCTGTGCGATATTTGCTGCGATTTCAGGTTCTTCCGTGGCGACAGCTGCAACAATTGGCACTGTTGCAATTTCGGAAATGACGGACCGGGGGTATAATCGTCCTTTTGTTCTCGGGCTTATGGCTGCCGGCGGTACACTCGGTATATTGATTCCTCCCTCAATCCCCATGATCGTTTATGGTGTGATTACAGAGGAATCAATTGTAGCTCTTTTTCTTGCGGGGATTGGTCCCGGTATCTTCCTTGCCCTTTGTTTTATTGGGTTCTGTTTTATCTATGCTCGATTCGGAAAAGGATATGAGCCAATAAAAAAAGCATCATGGAGAGAGCGATGGGATGCAACGCTGCTTGCTATCCCCACTGTTATTCTTGCAGCAATTGTGATTGGCGGTATTTATGCCGGATGGTTTACCCCCACTGAATCGGCCGGTATAGGTTTTTCCGTGGCACTTGTTATTGTTTATGCAATGCGCCGGATGACATGGGTGAAGTTGAAGGAAGCTGTTCATGACTCCATGAAGACGACGGTGACGATATTTCTCATCATTGCCGGAGCAAAATTGTTTGGCAAGGCCATTACGCTCTACCGTATTCCACAGGAAATTTCAGAAGCAATTACCTTAAATATATCGCAACCCGGATTCTTTATTCTCATTGTCTGTATGGTTCTGCTGGTTATGGGCTTTTTCCTGGAATCCCTTTCCATGCTTCTCATCATGATGCCTGTCCTCTATCCTTCACTATCGGCACTTGGAATTGACCCAATTTGGTTTGGGGTGTTGTTTGTAGTTATGATCGAGTGTGCACTCATTACACCACCTGTGGGTCTCAATCTTTTTGTCATCCAGGCGGTGGCAGATTCCCCACTTTCAGAAGTGATAAGAGGGGTCTGGCCATTTATTCTGATAATGCTGGGTACTGTTCTGCTTCTTTGGTTTTGGCCGGATCTTGCCATTTTTATCCCGTATAAACTATAGATAATCAATTGAATAATATGTCATCACAACCACAAAAACTCCGGCAACTGCTATCCATGGATAAGTGCCATATTATGCCATGCTGTTTCGATGGCCTGTCGGCAAAAATGATTGAACAGGCTGGATTTGCTCTCACGTTTATGTCCGGTTTCGCGGTTTCTGCAGCACGTCTGGGGTTGCCGGATACGGGATTGATATCCTACGGTGAAATGGTTGACCAGGGACGGAATATCTGTGGTGCTGTCTCAATTCCGGTTCTGGGTGACGGCGATACCGGTTATGGGAATGCGATGAATGTTCGTCGCACCGTTGGTGGTTATGCCCGTGCGGGTTTCGCAGCCGTCATGATCGAGGACCAGGTCTCACCAAAAAGATGCGGACACACTCAGGGCAAGTTGATTGTTTCCAGAAATGAAGCTTGTGAAAGGATTAAGGCAGCTGTTGATGCCCGAGAAGAAGGCAGCGATATTCTCATTATTGCCCGTACTGATGCCAGAGCTGATCATGGATTGGAGGAAGCTTTGGAGCGGGCAAGGTCTTTTTCTGAGTTGGGTGCTGATATACTTTTCGTTGAGGCACCTCAGAGTGTTGAAGAGATGCAGACAATTTGCAGGGAAGTGGAAGGGAACCATATGGCAAATATTATTGACGGTGGTAAAACTCCCGTACTTTCACCTTCTGAGCTTCACACGATAGGCTTTAAGCTTGCGGCCTACCCCCTGGTGCTGGTTTCGGCCGCCATGCAGGCCATGGCAACGGCTTTAAAAGATCTGCAGGCAGAGGAAAGTCCACAGGGGTTGATGCCCTTCACAGAGGTCCGTGAGATTGTTGGCTTTGATGATTATTACGAGGAGGAAAAAAACTATGGTGCTTCACGTCGATAGCGCGTAGCCGGTTTTGTTAGAAACATAAGGAGAGTTCTCTCCGGTTCGTCAAAATAGCGGCTCTGTATGCCGCAAAGGGGGGGTATGGCTGCCAGTAGCGGAAAATGGGGAATGGTTCCCTACGTTGTCCCTTTTATTTTTTATCTTCTTTTTAGCCAGGTTGCTGTTTATTACAACTCGCTCTACCCGTGGCTTTACATCGCTACAGTAATCATGGTGAGCGGGGCGACTCTTTATCTGCTCAGTGGGAGAAAATTATTCCAGGTCCATAGAAACGTTCTCCCTGGGATTGCGTTTGGATTTGCAGGTATAATTGTCTGGGTTCTGCTCTCTGAATCGAATTTGGACGAAGCTGTTATTTCTCTTCTTCCGGTATGGCTGCAGCCCGATCAGCGGCTGGGATTTAATCCTTTTGAAACTATCCCCGGCCCGTTGTTTCAGTGGGTATTCATTCTGATTCGTTCCGTGGGCCTGGTATTGCTTGTACCAGTTGCTGAAGAACTTTTCTGGCGGGGATTCCTGTTGAGGTGGGTGATTTCAGCGAACTGGGAAGAACAGCCTATTGGTGTCTTTACTTTTCGATCTTTTCTGTGGGTAGTGTTGCTTTTTACATCCGCCCACCCGGAATGGTTTGCTGCCGCAGCCTACTGTATTCTGCTCAACATTCTGCTGTACTGGAAAAAAGATCTGTGGCTCTGCATAGTAGCACACAGCACGAGTAATTTTATCCTGGTTGTTTATGTTCTGTTGACAGGGTCGTGGATTCTATGGTGATAATTTCGAATACCGTTAACGGCACCTTTAACCTTCTGATATAGGGAACGGAAGAGCGTACAGGTAAGGCACTAACACCGGTAAACGGTAAAACATCCTGCGCTCTTTTCAGTACTCGCTTGAGGGGTATAAGTACCTTGGAAATATTTCTAACCACATAATTTTAAATCACATTACTCAGTTTCTTGTTTTTTTACGACAGGGTTTCTGGAGTAAGGTACTAATAGGGTGTCTGCAATATAAATTTAGTAACGTCCGCGTGCATACTTTCCAGCTGTTTCACTAAAATATCGTTCACAGTCGTTGGTTCAGCACCGTCGCGGAGCTCAAACCAGGAAATGATTTTCCTGTTCTGCTGCCTGTCGTACAGCTTTTTCTTATAGGCCTCTCCATTGAGTTGGAGTGGTTTCTTCAGTGTCGTCGAGTGCACTAGTTCATTGATCGTGGAAATGTCGTTTGCGAGACAGAGATTACGCAGATGTTTCTCGACGACCGCACAGATAAGTATTGCTGCACTATGCAGATTCCCCGCCTCTATGTTGGTCTTTGCCATCGCCATAAATTCAGTCAGTATTTCTGACGTGATTGAGGCTCTCGTGGTTTCAACCCAATTGCCCTGCAGTTCAGTCCGTGCGGCTGAAAGTATACCCAGTCCCCGTCTGGTCCGACTGGCGCCGGGACTCGTTACTTCAGTTTTAAAACATTGATAATGCTGGTTTTTGTCTCCAAAAATACGGCTCAGGAGGGAGATCCCTGAAATTCTAAAATCATGGAATTGTTGTTCATTAACAAAAGTCTGCTGCTGAAATCCTTTGGTTTCGGTTTCAAGAACCTTTTCCCCCATTGCAATCACAGCTTCTATTTTGGCGGTAAGATCGGCACGTTTTTTCATGGTTTCGTGTTTTTGTAATTTTCGGGTGAATGTTCACCCCGTTTATACCCCGTTCTCATTATTTTATCACCTGTCGAATGACTTCTGAAAAAGAATAACGCGAGATCCGGGATTTGAATGTCTCACTCTTTACTGTTGCGTTCGTCAGACTCTTCAGTCGATTGATCATCGTTTGTATCATAGAGTCTGAATGCTGCCAGGAGAAGGAAAACAACGGCAGCTATTGGAGCGAGCCCGGGTGCCGCTGTCGCCAGATTCTGCAATGTTTTACTGGTGAACTGCAGCTGTGGAGCGAGATATTTTAAAGAGTAATAAGACATAATTGCCAGGGATACGCTCACCCACCAGGGAATACGTAGATAAGAAGGCATTGTCTGTGGAGGTTTCTTCGGTTGGATTGGTTCAATTTTCTGGTTGTTTTCTCTGGGTTCTGGTTTTGTCATAATTTCGTTGTGAAAACGTTTGTTTTTGCTGAGAGGAGATGGCAATTGTCAATAAATATGATATGGTAAAATCATTAGTGCCTTACTCCAGAAACCCTGTCATAAAAAACAAGAATAGGAGTAATGTGTTTTGAAATTATGTGGTTATATATACCACCAAGGTACTTATACCCATCAAGCTGATATTGAAAAGAGTGCAGGATTTTTTCCGTTAACCGGTGTTAAGATAAGAGTGTGTTGCTTTGGCAGGAAAGGCAAGAAAAATAAATTGTGGGGTAAATAAAAACACTTAATTTGATCCATCCAGTTATCGATTATTACGGCACGAACATTGTCAATACTGGAAAAGGAGGGGATGTGAAAACTGCATTGAATGTGTCTCTGACTGTAATAACCCCGCTACTGTTTTTACTGTTAGGCGGATGTGGAAATAGTGCTCATAACCTGCATGTAACCTCGGACCCTTCAGGTGCAGCTGTTTCTCTTGATAATATGGTCGTCTGTGAAACGCCTTGCGATGTGACCTTGTCTCAGCGTGTAGGTGATTATAACATCTATACTTTTCGTGCTGTCAAGGACGATTATATGCCTGGAAGAAAGGCGTATAAAGAGGAGCTTTATCACCAGACGGTGGGCGATGTGGTTCCTGAAACAGTGCATTTTGAGCTTCGAAAAAGGGAGATATACGAAGTTTCTGTGACTTCAGACCCCAGTGGGGCCGTGATTCAGCTCAATGGGGAGGTGATCGGGGAGACACCTTTTACTGCCCAGATTCAGGAACCGATTGAAGATAATCCAATATTTACCTTTGTAGCGACAAAAACCGGGTTCAGGCAGGTTAAAAAAGAGTTAAGAGACTTTGAACCCCGGAAAAAGGGAGCTGCCCTCGAGTTTCCGGAGACGATACATTTTGACATGGAG
>CAXMTO010000285.1:0-5338 GCA_964196355.1 uncultured Myxococcota bacterium | reverse complement strand
GGCAGTATAAATTCACCAAGCTCCCTATGGTAGTATGCCGCCTCCGGTCGTACAGAGTAATCGCTAAAGCCCTTCGGCTCTGGGTAGGCGTATGCATAAAAGGCGGCCTCACCCAACCCTGCGCCAGGCCAGAAACCGGCGCTTGACACCTCATGCGAATACGCCTCTTCCATCACCCAATCAGCACAATTAGGGGCACCACCTGGGTGTTTTGGTGCAGTTAGTCCCGAAAAGCGAGTCACAGCTAGATCGAATGCGCCCCAGAAGAAATGTACCGGACTTACCTTCCCAATGAAGTGAGCGCGGAAGGCGGTGAAGACGCGATGCATCTGCAGCAAGGCTCGCCAGAATCGCCCGACCGCCTCCGGGTTGTATGATGCTTGATCCTCGTTTTCAGGAAAGGACTGGACGGGATCGGGAATCTCGACGGGCATTGGCCATATGCGCACTTCGATATCCAGCTCGTCGAGAGCCCGCATAATTTTCCGATAGAATTCCGCCACAGACATCGGTTTCAAACAAAAGGAGCGGCGCTCTCCACCTGACGTAGCAATATGTAGCCGGTGGTCGGCAAAATCAAAATCGATTTCGAAGGCGCGAGGGCCATAGGGAATGAGGGAGGTTGTCAGTCCACGTGCTGTGACATAAAAAGGGACATGCCACGAGTGGTTGATCCAGGGCATCTGCGATAGACGAATCTTTCCAACGATTTGGCTCCAAAGGTGGAGTGTTTCATAGGTGTTTTGCCACTGATCTAGCGGCAACTTTGGCCAGTAGTCTTTTTGTATGATCATGACTATTTCTCTCCTTTTATTTATCTGCCCAACTATTAAATGAGCGGAAATTATTATTGGATATTAGATATCAGTCGATTACAGATACATTGAGATTACCTCACGAGTTTCGGACTTGTCAAAACCTTTGATATTTGCAACGCCAACAACTATCTGAATCCATAGTTTTTTAGACGATACGTTTTGGGTATCACATAAAATCAAAGGGTTGATAGTCGTACCTTATTGCAGGTATCACAAGTTCGCCTTATATTTGAATATGTTGGAGGTATCCAAAAATCGGAGCAGATCAGATTCCTATGATATCCATTAGGTATCACAACTGTGCTTCTTTTTCAGATATATCTTTGGAACACAAAATATTTTGATTGAAAAAGCATGCTATCAATCGTAGGTACATGATATATCATGAATTAAAGTAAAAAAATAGAGTGCGTCCTAATATACCGATATTGTATAAAAAGACGACACATGAAATTTGTGAGAATTAAGAAAATCAAGATAACTGTTTAAAATTCAGTATATTATTAGATTGGATTGAAATTTAAGAAAATTGGATATATTGAGGAAAAATCAGTTAAAATGATCTAATCGTGACAAAAAGAAGCATGTCATTGAATAACTAATGTTGGGCAGGAGATAAAAATGATACGGGAATGTAAAGAATCAGATTTCAACAGGATATTTGAGATCATCAATGATGCTGCTCAAGCGTATAAAAGAGTTATCCCAGAAGATCGTTGGCATGAGCCGTACATGCCCTTTGAAGAACTCAGGAAGGAAATTGAGAATGGTGTTGTTTTCTGGGGCCTGGAACATGATGGACAGCTTCTTGGGGTCATGGGAATTCAGGACAAAGGCGAGGTTACGCTCATCCGACATGCCTACGTCTGGACACGATCTCAAAAACTGGGAATCGGAACAAAGCTGCTCCAGTATCTGGAAAGCCTGACAGAGAAACCCATCCTTGTTGGGACTTGGGCAGCTGCTTCATGGGCAATCTCATTTTACGAAAAGAACGGATATACCCTCGTGTCAGAGGAAGAAAAGAATTTCCTTCTCGGAAAGTATTGGTCGATTCCAGAGCGACAAGTGGAAACATCTGTGGTTTTGGCAAACCAAACATGGAATAAAGTTCAACAAGTCGCTCCAGCCGACGTCTAATCGCCGCCGCTGAGTTTTTCGTTAAATTGACAGGTATTAACTTCGAACTGTAAATATCAAACCAAAACGGTTTTAAAGATATCGTTTTCGATCTCAGGTGTGGCATTGGTTGTCACCTATGGAGACTAACTTATAAAAATCGGATTTGTCAAAGACAGTGTTTCTATCCAAAACGCCACTCAGGTCTGAATTGTGATATGGTATTGCGGTATCACAGAAAAATCGGGGCATTGATATCTGTTAGTAATTGCAGATATCGCAGATTTACCAAAATAATATCTGTTAAAGGTATCACCGGTTTCACGCCAACCCCCTAAACCACAATATGTTCTATAGCTGTTAAAATATCAAAAAGGCAAAATTGTATCATAGATGCAAAATTTTTATCTGCCTTCTTAAGAATGTCCTATATGCGTGGTGTGTCTTCGGTGAGAAGGCATCAGCCAAAAATTAACCAACATCAAAATGGCCACACCATTGGCGCTACAATTATTGTAATAATCCCCACAACAATGGTCATGGGAATTCCAATTTTAACAAAGTCCGTAAATTTGTACCCACCTGGACCATAGACCATCAGGTTTGTCTGATAACCCATCGGCGAAATGAAACTGCATGAGGCGCCAACCATAACGGTTATGGCAAAGGGCATACCGTTAACTCCTAAATTGCTGGCCATGGCCATGCCAATCGGGAACATAAAGACGGCGGAGGCCACGTTGGTAATCATGGTGTCCATAAAAATACAACCTATAAACACCGCCGTGAGGGCGATATACAGATTATCTCCGCCGATTATGCCCAAAAAGTCGGCTATCCTAGCAGACAGTCCGCTTCCGGTGACGGCGGCCTCTAGACCAATGGCACTGGCGATAATGATCAGGGTTTCAAACTCCAGGCTGCGCCCTGCCTGCCGAAACGTCATGCAGCCGGTCAGGATCATTGCGCCCGAAGCCAGAAGTGCGGCATTGAGCATGGTCATCCACCCCATCGCGGCCACCACCACCATGGCAGTGGTAATCAGAGTCGCATACGCAGCTCTGTCATATCGTTTGATTCTGGCCCCGGTCAGCCGGCGAACCATGGAGAATGTAATTCTTCGTTGGTTTTCATGGAAAAATGATTCATCCACTTCGAGAACCGCAACATCACCCGCCTCGAGCCGAACCTCAGGCATAGGTCCATCGATAGGTCTTCCGCCCCGAGAAATAGCTATTATCGACACTTGAACGCGAGCTTCAGGCAAAGGTAATTCTTTGATCTTTCGGCCCAATCCCGGTGCTCGGCGTGATGTGACCACCTCTACCAGGCGATGGGAATGTCTGGTGGCGACCATCCTATGAACCCCTGTTCCATATACTGGCTCCAATCCATTCGTTTCCCACAAATCGGGGATTACTTCGAGCATGGCTGAAAAAACCAGTACATCGCCGGCCTGAAGCTTGGTTTGTGGTTTCATTTCTACTTCATCCACACCATTTCGTTTCAGTGCAAGCAACTGAAATCCCAAAGGGTTGACGTATCCCATATTCTCTAAGCTTTTGCCGATAATCGGTGCATCAGCGGAAACTTTAAACTCTGAACCGAAAAGACGGGTAAATTCTTCAACAGAATCGGTTTCCTTTGTCCTCGGTAGGAGGAATCGACTTGTCAACATCATGAATACAATACCGGCAACGGTTGCAGGTAAGCCAATCCAGGTAAGATCAAACATTGCGATTTCTCTCAATGGTGGTGCATTCGGATCACCTTTGGCAAGAAAGTCGATCACCATCCCGGCCACGACCAGGTTGGTGGATGTTCCGATCAACGTACAGGTCCCGCCTAAAATTGAAGCGAAACTCAAAGGAATATAAAGACGGGGTGCGGGCAGTCGACTTATTTTCGCAAGATCGCGGATAACCGGAATAAACATAGCCACCAGTGGGGTGTTGTTTAAAAAGGCGCTTCCCACAGCCACCGATGGCAGAATTTTCGCCTGGGCGGTCTGCAGGCTTTTGGGGCGGCCGATAAGTTTTTCGGTAATCAGTGTGATGGCACCGGTGCGGTACATCCCGGCTGCCACCATCAATAGGGCTCCTACCGTAAGCATCCCGGGGTTAGAAAATCCCTTAAGACTGTCTCTCAAGGGTGCGAGATGGAAGGTTATCGTCAGCGTCAACGCGCCTACAAAGACGGCTACCGGCTGGATCTTGCTCTTAATTAAGAGGACAAAGGTCAACGCCAGAATGGCAATTGTTATATATTGGTCTGCAGACATTCAAGAATATAAGAATTTATAACCACTCCAGATCAAATGGAGCAGAAAATCGATAATTTATAGTTGCTTTAATACATTATATGAGTCGTTTTGGGCTAAGAAAAATTTATGCTCTCGTACACTTACTATAAGTACAACCTGAAGCCAACTTATACCATTTCCATATATTATAAAAATGAAAGAGGACAAATCCCTGAAAAAGGATTTTGCCCTATTGAAAAACTATATTACAGTATTTTTGAAATTATGTCGAGCTTTGATAATAGCAGAAATTCCTACGACCATCATTTGGTGATAAGGTATTATGTTATCACAAAAAAATCATACCATTGATAGATTTTTTTCATTGCAGGTATCACAGTCATGCATCAGTTAACAATACGTATCTAAGTCGATGCCATAACGGACATAATCCATTTTTTCATTTGACCCTTCGCTTCTATTGTTGATATTTGACAACCAAAATATCTGTGTCAGCAATCCGACACAAATAGTTAAAGCTGGTAACACTGATTTTTAAGATCATTAAAATTATACCAAGTTCTATAGGTGCAGTAGTTTGGTACAAGGAACGCTTATGCTTTCTCGTCTGACAATTACCCTGTATGCCATTATGATTATGGCACTGATCGTCAAACCAGCCACCGTAAGGGCTGAAACGATTAACATCCCTGTATTTCTTGACTATCAGCAATTGCAACTTTTTATGATACAGGATCAATTTAAAGGACCGAATAATACGGCACAATATCTATTGGATGACGACGGTTGCACAAGTATTATCTTTTCTAAACCCCGCCTGTCAGCGGAGGGAGAGTTGCTGAGAATGGATTCGAAGACTCTCGCAACAATCGGTGTCCCCACAATTGGTGCTTGTAAGGTCATTACCCGCTGGACCGGACGAACGGTTGTTACCGGTAAACCTGTTTTAGTAAACGATCAACCTTTTTCTGTAGAGTTTAGGGTGCAAGCCGTCCGTCTTTACGATCAACAGGGCAAGCTGCTTACAGATAGTATCGTCCTGCAGGCGGTGAAAGAACAACTACATCTTTTGTTACGCGATTACAGGCTGGATCTGAAACCTGAAACCGATCAGTTCAAAGCCCTGTTACCTTACTTT
>CAXMTO010000284.1:0-4795 GCA_964196355.1 uncultured Myxococcota bacterium | reverse complement strand
TTTTCCAATCGGAATAACTCTGCGGGGTTCTAGCGTTGGTTAACGACTCTGTGAGCCTTTCATCTTCTGCCAACTGTCCGGGAACTGAGTTTGGGCCGCCAAACTGTGGGGATGTTGAGGGAACCTCAGCTGGAGTTTCTGAAGCCTGGGCGATTCCTGACTGAAATATCACCCCCAGCAGCAGCGCAACCAAGACGAGAAAACCTGATTGTTTCATAAATATATGCACTTTTTTCTTCATCCTCAGCTCCAGTTTTTAAAATCATCCTTATCTGACATTAATATGGTTTACTCATCTTTGATCACCTAGTACATCCATCCGGTATAAGGTTTCCGCATGGCACCTGCGTGCATGAATTCAGTCATGGTCACGAAGTCCCACACATTCCGACGAATCGCATTCTGGATGGCGTGTGCGTAAGGGGGAAACTCCGTGCATTCGAGCACAACCGCTCCAACATCCGGATGCTCCTTGATCATCTTCTTAGCCAAATCAACCAATTCCTTCTCAAGCTTCTTGGGATTGAATCTACCTGTTTCACCTGTAATTAATTTCATCTGCTCTCCGTTCTCGTTCCCGTAGACCACGATACGTTTCATGTCCGCATCCGAGACTCCGACGTTCTTAAGGGCAGGTGAGGGCATCAGCAACTTTTTACTTGCGGTCAAGATGCCGACCTTCTTGTTAGCTCCGACGCTGATCAAGAGCATAGGAACCTGGTTTAAAGAACTAGGGAAGAACTGTACGCCGGGGTCGAGAGATTTGGACACTTCAGGCTGGTAGTTGGCGAAGAAACCACAATTGCCGATGATCGTTGTGACGCCCTGCATCGTGAGGCGCTTGCATGCCGCTATGACCTTTTTCATAACCACCGGGTGCGGTTCAGCTGCCAGCACCCAGAAGGGATCGATTTCCTCAATTAATTCGTAAAGAACGGGAAAATCAAATGTCGTCGGATTGCCCATATCTCCGGGCAACATCGGAATGTTGGCAGCTAGCTGGAGAATGCCAACCGTTGGACCATAGACCAATCTCCCGTTCCAGCCGGTCACGTCTTCGTCGCCATAACCAAGCTTCTCGTTGTAGAGATCCCCGGGCTTGGTGTCCCAGCGGGTAGAGGTGTCTGGGGACTCGGGGGATTTCGGCGCTACAGCGGCGTTAACGATAGAGGGTCCGCCCATCAAGCCAATTGCTGAGGTTGCGGCGATTGCACCCGCTGTTCCTTTGAGAAAAGTACGACGCGATACATTACCTTCAGTATCATCCTGTTTTGAACTCTTCATAGTATTTTTTTTCATTTCATCTTTCATTTTGTCCTCCTTTTATTTTCGAAGTTAATACACTCCACTGAAACCAATGGGTGCTGCATGTCGTACAATGTATTTAAAATGCCTGTCAGGGCAGCCTGGTCCCGCAGCTGCCCTTCAAGCATCGTTGTTTCATCTGTATCCCTGCCCCCGGTCGTGGTCATTGTCATGCCTCCCAAACGCTCCGACCAACTTGAATCCAGCTGACCCCGGATACATATCCGGTACATGGCCGGATACTCCATTGAAGGCATTGCAGACATTTTACTTTTATTGGGGGTCTTTTGATCCATATGGTAATTATATCGACCTATCTACAAATTGAAATATTCCGAAAAGAGGTAAAAAAGAGGTAGATAAGTTTGTCAGGTTGGAGGCTGGTGACAGGAGAAAGGAGGAAGGAAGAAAGAAGTGGTAAAGAAAGGTGTTCGATTACAGAAGGGTCAGTTTTGTGAGACAATACCCAGTTCAGCAGCTTTGTTTACTGCCTGGCGGCGGCCCTTTACGTTAAGTTTCCGGTAAATGTTTACCGCGTGTTTTTTTACAGTGCCATACGATATATATAGGCGGTCGGCTATCTCCTGGTCGCTCAGACGCTTGGCAAAGAGTTCAATAATTTCCTGTTCGCGATTCGTCAGGAAGGTCGCCTGTGATTCCTCTAAACCCGTCACTGATTTCTGGGAAGCAGGAACTTTTTCAAAGCCAGTGCTGCCTTTATATTTTTTAAATTCTACGAGCAGTTTCTTGGCGTAATCCGAAACAGTTTCATTTTCAGTTAAACGCTCCAGAAGCTTCGCCATGTCCGGCCCCAGGTCAACAAACATGCGGATTAAGCCGCCCGGTTCAGCCAGTTTAAGAGCTTCGACCAATTTTGAGACAGCTTCACGTTCATTCCCTTGGGCATCTTGAAGCAGCGCCTGGAGAGACAGAACTTCAATAAGAAATCTGGTGTTATGCACCGAGGTGAAATAATCATGCAGGTTCCCAAGCAGTTCTTCTGCGCGTTTCAGGCTCTTCTTTGTTTTGTGGGTCAGAAAAACCTTGGCAACTGTTATTTTGGGAATCATGAAACGATACCCAGGAGGAGCATTCTCTATTATAATTTCCTTTGCCCCGTGAACAGCCTGAGTGATACGTCCCTGCCTTAATGCAAGTTCATCCCGAAGTGCCTGTGCGCTAGACAGATAAGTTAAACCTTCCCCATTCAGAATCCTTTTAATCAGCGAATCAGACATTTTCTGGGCCTGATCCGGACGACCAAAAGTGTGAGAGGTAAGTGACAGGATTTGAATACTCATCAGGTGCATAAAAAAACTGGGCCCAAATGGGTCATCTACAACAGGAGAAAGGGTCTGTTCGATCTTATCCAGTTCATTGAGCTGATATTGTGCTGCACCCAGGAAGTACAGCGCAAAAACCTTCGTCTCCGGCAGATTATGTGTTCTGCAGAGTTCAAGCATGGCAGTGGCTGTTTGCTTCAGCGCATACATATCAGAGCTGATCCACTTCATGAAACATCTGGCCTGTAACAGACGGCCATGAAAGGATGGGCTTTTCTTGGCATATTTCTGCAGCGCTTCATAAACCATTTCGTCTGCACCCTGTTGATCACCTATCATCTGGCGCGAAACAGCAGACATCATTATTGCATACACACGCTCACTATTTGATTCAGGTGGCAGCAATTTCAGCGCACGCTCTCCAGCATCAAGAGCCCTCTGCGGTTGAGCAGAATTATAGAATAGAGAGCACCGCATTACGAGGATCTCCCCCAATCTCCGTTCATGCTCTCTTCCTTTGTCCGGCAGGGAGTCGAGTAATTTTTCAGCTCGATCCAATACCCGCCCCCATTCAGAATATTGCCCGAGTTTGTTCAGGGAACGGGCATGCAGAATGAGCAGATCGATATTTTGTTCAATAATTACAGCAGGTAAAAGCTCCAACATTCTAGCAATTCGGTCCCATTGTTCCTTGTCCGCCATCTCCTGCTTATGGCGAACAAGTATCTCTGCTGCTTCTGTTGGAGAGTCTGTTTTCAGGGCGTAATTCAGTGCTTCCTCTAAATAGCCATGTTCCTCGAACCATGCACTGGCATTTTTATAAAGATCACTAATTTCATCCTGGTCGTACCGTCGTTTAAGTTGAATCTGCAGTAAATCTTGAAAAATGTGATGATAGCGCACCCAGGTATGCTGTTCATCCAGGGGAATGCAAAACAGGTTGGAGTTAATGAGCCGCTGAATAAATTCTTCACCAATATGATCTTTACCGCAAAGAGCTTCGCTGAGGGATGGGCATATACGGTTGAGAACAGATGTCTTGAGAAGGTAATTTCTCATTTCAGTGGGTTGCCGGGAAAGAACTTCAGCCATAAGATAATCCTGGATGCTGCGGGTATTGCCGCGTATAGCACGCAGAAATTCATCTGCTTCTGTCTTATGTCTCACACTGAGTCCTAGAAGGCGCAGGCCGACCGGCCACCCTTCAGTCACTTCAATAATAGTTTCCAGGGCCTTTTCATTCAGAGAGTCAATGTTTCCTTTACTTAAAAACTCTGAAATTTCCTGTTTCGTGAACTTCAGGTCAGCCTGTCTTATATTGATCATGTTTCCACTGCCGCATAGTGAGGCCAGCGATAACGGGGGATCTCGCCGCGTCATGAGAATCAGCTGCAGATTTCGCGGCAGGTGTTTAAGTAAGTTGTTGAGCAGTTCATGAATATCAGGGTCGTGAATATGGCCGTAATCATCAAGCGCAAGAATGAACGGTGTTTTGATCTCCGAGAGTTCGTTGATCAGTTCTGTTGTCAGCAACGGCAGGGATGGCTGGCCAGGTGTATTGATGAGAGATAAGCTATTGGAGCAGGCGGCTGGGAATAATTCTCTAACAAGTGTAATGAAATAATGCAGGAAAATGTTGAGGTTTTTCATCTCCTCATCAAGCGATAACCAGGAATAAAGCCGACCGCTTGATTCAAGCCAACTGCTTACCAAAACACTCTTACCGTAGCCGGCCGGAGCTGAGACCAGGGCCAGAGAACACTTATTACCCTTATCTAGCTTTTTAAACAGCCTGGGACGGGAAACTAAATCCGATACAACTTCTGGCCGGAAAAGTTTTGTCCGGATGATCGGATAGCTGGATACAGTTTCTGGCATACCTTGTCCTTTAAAACAAACATACTCAATTTTTTATGCTTCAAATCTGGAGTGCAGATAATGAATAATTCCCACATAATAAACTGAATTATCTGCAAAAGATCAAGACCGACTTAAATATTTTGAGTCAGATTTTCTGCTTTAACGGTACAGGCGTGGAACTGCTTTTTCATTCAGAGAAGAAATGAGGGTTATGGAAAAACTGCCAGGCGGTGATTGTTGGTGTTTAACAGAGGGTTGTTTGGATAGAATCAGGTTGTGATTAGCATTACCCATTAAAGTCAAGATGTCTTGCCAACGTCTTCAGTTTTGTAATACAAAATCTGACT
>CAXMTO010000283.1:0-9970 GCA_964196355.1 uncultured Myxococcota bacterium | reverse complement strand
TATTTTGTTTCAAATTAAAAAGTTCACCCTTCGGGCCAACAGATTTTTCCGCAGCTGCTTCGTTGCCGAGCATTTGCAGTAGCTCACTACAGCTTCATGCCCGGCGCCTCGACCTGCGAAAAACTTTGTTGGTGAGAAATCGGGCTAGATAACAGGGACTCTCCCTGGTATTTCCTCATATCTTTATAGTAGCGAAAAGAGCCTTAATTAATAACATCACAGACAGAGTTGCCAGCACTATGAGCACTACTTTTTTGTAGGTATTCGCATTGCTGGTTTCAAACTTGCGAGAGCCTATCGAGACCCCGATAAATAAAGCGGGCAGGGCCCATATGAAACGAACCAGAATGGTACTGTTTATCAGGCCCTGACCCGTTCCGGTAAGAGCTGCATAACAATCGGTGATAAAAAACAGCGCAACCAGAGATGCACGCAGAGTCACTACTTTAATCCCGGAACCGAGCAGGAATATCATTATCCACATTCCGCCCATCGCTAACAGTCCGTTCATAAAACCTGACAGCGTTCCAATCAAAAACCATCCCTTGGGGTCGTGTTTGACCGGAAACGATTTGCCTGTCGCAATCAATGTTACTGACGTGAGCAGCAGGACAGCTGCGATGACTCTCATCGGTTCAACCGCCACCCATAACAATACATACTGACCAAGCGGGATAGACAGTACAGAGCCAGCCAGAATAGACAGCACGATCTTCCAGTTCACATCTTTTCTCACCTGGGCGGCCATTTGTAAACTCGCCACCATTTCCAAAAATAGTACCAATGGCACTACTTCTCGTGTCGGTAGAAAAAATGAGGCTCCAGCCACTACAATTGCAGAAAAGCCAAACCCCGCATAACCCCGGATTATTGAACCAACAAGGATAATGGTGGATAGTGCCAATAATTCATTGCCACTTAAACCAGCTGATTCAAGTGAAATAATGTGAAGTAAATTCTGCATAAACACCACAAAAAAAATATGTAAACCGTTTGTGTCAGTATTGGATTCAATTGCTGCTGGAGCAGAAATAAATTGGCAGGAAATCGAAGTAAATGACTAACAGATTGTAATTGGGCTGAGACTATCGCAAAAGGGCATGATTGACAATCTTTACTCTGTGGGGCGTCAGTTTTTGTGCCTCAGTGGTGGGCAACGTTCCGGAGAGATAGTTATAATTTCTTGTCTAATCGTTATGAAATAAGTAAGTTGTTGCATATGAGAGTGTATATTTTTTTACCTTGACTGATTGCCCACCAATACCTGTAAAGTAGCCTGACCCTGACAAAAACGAGAGTGTGCATGCATTTCCTTGATTTGATTTTAAAAAAACGAAATGCACAGAGCTTGTCCAAAGATGAGATAGACTATTTTATCTCAAACTATGTGCGAGGGAAAGTCCCGGATTATCAGGTGTCTGCCCTGTTGATGGCCATCTGGTTTTCCAAGATGAATGAGAGGGAAACCGCAGATTTAACCTTTGCCATGCGAGACTCTGGAGACGCCATAGATCTCTCTGATATTGACGGAATAGTCGTAGATAAGCACTCTACTGGCGGGGTTGCCGATACCACAACTTTGATCATGGCCCCTGTAGTCGCAGCCTGCGGTTTGAAGGTGGCGAAAATGTCTGGCCGAGGTTTAGGCCACACAGGAGGGACAATTGATAAGCTCGAATCGATTCCCGGATTCAGTACAAGTATAGAGATGAGTCGGTTTAAAGGGATCGTTGCTGACTGCGGCATGGCAATTATCGGCCAGACCGGGGAGCTGGTCCCTGCGGATAAAATGCTCTATGCACTTCGTGATGTTACCGGAACTATAGATAATCTTTCTTTGATTGCCGCAAGTATCATGAGTAAAAAACTCGCCCTGGGCAGTGATACCATCATGCTCGATGTGAAAACCGGAAACGGGAGCTTTATGAAAGATAAAGCGGATGCCGATCAGCTTGCAGCAGCCATGGTGAAAATTGGTAAAATGGCCGGTAAACATATCATGGCCCTGGTTACAGACATGAATCAACCGCTGGGCAATGCGGTTGGCAACGCACTAGAGGTAAAAGAAGCTATCGAGATACTCCAGGGGGGCCACTGTGGAGATTTAAAAAATGTCTCCATGGAGCTTGCCGCGCATCTGCTCGTTGCCTCAGGACTGGATGATGAATCTGGTGCCAGGCAAATGGTTGCAAAGGTTTTGTCATCAGGAGAGGCCCTCGATCAGTTTGCTCAGATGATTGAGGCTCAGGGCGGTGATCCCGGGGTCTGCCAGGATACCAGGTTTTTACCTGAAGCAGGCCGGCTTTTACCCATCACAGCACCTGCTGAAGGTTACATTCACGAGGTTATGACCGATGAGATCGGTACCGCAGCCCTCTTGCTGGGTGCAGGACGGACAAAGAAAAGTGACACAATCGACCCAAGTGTTGGTATCTGGATGAAGAAGCGGCAGGGCGATTACGTCATGCAGGGGGAAGAGATTGCCGTTTTTCACATAAATGATGCCAAAAACCTGGCGCAGGCAAAGCTGCGATTTCAAAACAGCCTGACTTTTGCTCCTGAAGTCCCGAAAAAGAACCCTCTTATATACAACACAATCTCTTGAAATAGAGGAAAGGAAAATTATGTCACCCAGGGAACTTGCTAAGTATTTTGATCACACCATACTCAAACCCGCTGCAACCGCAGCCGAAGTGGCAAACATTTGCCAGGAAGCCGTCTCCTATGGCTTTTTCAGTGTCTGTATAAACCCGGTTCACGTCAAAAAAGTGAGTGATCTGTTAAAAGGCACTGAGGTCAAGGTTTGCTCTGTGGTTGGCTTTCCATTGGGAACCAACACCAGTGCAATGAAGGCCCGGGAGGCCAAACAGGCGATTGCGGACGGAGCAGATGAAATTGATATGGTCATAAATGTTGGTGCCCTGAAAGATAAAAGTTATGGTTTTGTAGAAAACGATATCAAAGGTGTGGTGGAGGCAGCTGCCGGCAAGGTGGTCAAAGTTATCATCGAAACCTGTCTTCTTGAAAGGGGCGAGATAGTGGAAGTGTGCAGGATCGCCAGAAAAGCGGGGGCACATTTTGTAAAGACCTCCACAGGCTTTGCCGGTGGTGGTGCGACCCCTGAAGATGTCGCCCTGATGAAAAAGACGGTGGGAAGTAACTTGCAGGTCAAGGCATCGGGTGGCATCAAGTCTCTTACTGATGTAAAAAAAATGATTGATGCCGGGGCAGATCGCATTGGTGCAAGCGCGGGTGTAACCATTATGAGCGAACTGGAAGAATTGAAGGGGTAAATGCGACGGGCACTGCTGGTAATAATAGACAGTTTTGGTGTTGGAGAACTCCCAGACGCTGCTCTCTATGGTGATTGCGGCGCCAATACCGCTTTGCACATCTGCCAGGGAGTGGGGGGAGAGGCAGGCGTTCGATGGCCAAATCTTCAAAACCTGGGTCTGGGCAACTGTTCGTCCGTTCTGGGGCATAATCTTCCCGGCTGTGAACCGGTTGACCACCCCCTGGCGAGTTACGGGGTTATGGCTGAAGTTTCTGCCGGTAAGGATACAACAACAGGCCACTGGGAACTTGCCGGTATTTTGCTGGATAATCCTTTCACAACCTTTCCCCTGCAGTATCCATCCTTTCCTGAAGAACTCATTTCCAGCTTAAAAACCCAAACCGGCCACGATATCCTGGGGAATAGAGGTGGTTCCGGTACCGTAATTATTGAAGAGCTGGGGACGGCTCATCTGAGCGGCAGGGGCATAATCGTTTATACCTCCGCTGACTCGGTCTTGCAGATTGCAGCCCACGAGGATATTGTTCCCATTGCAGAACTGTACACTATTTGTGAGACCGCCAGAAAATTATCTGACCCCTACCTGATCGGCAGGGTCATCGCCAGGCCTTTTGCTGGTAAACCGGGAAACTTTGTCCGGACCGCTGACAGAAAAGATTTCTCTATGCCGCCAATCCGGGAGACCGTTCTCGGTCTCCTACAGGAAAACGGTATCGAAACCATTGCAATCGGCAAGATTGGTGATATTTTTTCTGAGCAGGGAATAGATAAGAGCTATCATGACAGGGGGAATAGTGCATGTCTCGACAGATTGGTGTCATGTCTTGGAAAAGGGTCTGACAGGCAGCAATTTCTGTTTGTAAATCTTGTCGATACCGATATGCTCTATGGACATCGAAGAGATATCCAGGGCTACCATGATGCCGTCCAGAAAATTGACGAGAGGCTCATGGAAATATTTGCTCTGATGTCCACAGAAGACACTTTGATAATCACCGCAGATCACGGCTGTGATCCAGGATTTAAAGGATCTGATCACACCCGCGAATATGTGCCTCTTCTCGTCTATTCAAAAAAACGGGATGCAACTGATCTTGGAGTGAGAGGCTGTTTTTGTGATGTGGCCCAGAGCCTGGCGTCCTATTTTAATGTTGCATCCATGAAACATGGAAAATCGTTTATTGAGAAGTTATGTACCAGAATACTATAACCAAAAGGGGAACAGCGATGAAAAAACTACTGGTGTTGTGGATGGCAGTTGCATGTGTAGCGGTCTTTTCTTTTGCCACCATGGCAAGTGCGAAAAAAATCAAGGTCGCTATGGTAACCGACGTTGGAGGGGTCAATGACCAGTCCTTTAACCAGTCTGCCTGGGAAGGTTTAACACGGACTAAGACTGATCTTGACGCAAAAATCGCCTATAAAGAATCTAAGCAGGATGCCGATTATGCGCCAAATCTCGAGACCCTCACTGATGCGGAATATGATCTGATCTGGGGGATCGGTTTTTTAATGGGTGATGCGATAAAAGCTACAGCTCAGCTAAATCCTGATCAGAAGTACGCAATAATCGATTATTTCTATGGCCCTGAAACCCCTGAAAATGTCGCCTGCGCAGTTTTTCAGGAAGAGCAGCCTTCCTTTCTGGTTGGCTATATAGCCGGCAAGATGACAAAAGCAAATAAGGTCGGCTTTGTCGGAGGGATCAAGTTTCCACTGATTGAAAAATTCGAATATGGATTTATGGCAGGGGTTAAGCTGGCAAATCCAGACGCTGAAGTCTTGCGTCAGTATGCAGAGTCTTTTACCGATGCAGCGAAAGGAAAAGCAATCACCAACAATATGTATCAGCAGGGTGCTGATATAGTTTTCCATGCAGCCGGTGGAGTGGGTGACGGAGTCATTGAAGCAGCAAAAGAAAAGAAACAATGGGCTATCGGGGTTGATAAAGATCAGAACTACCTTGCCCCGGACAACGTTCTGACATCAGCCATGAAACGCGTTGACAATGCCATCTTTGATATGGTCAAGCAGTTAAAAGATGGGAGTTTTGCAGGTGGTAAAGCAGTTGTCTACAACCTCTCAAATGACGGAGTCAGCATTGCACCCACCTCCAAAAAACATGTACCGGCAGACATTCTCGCAGAAGTCGACGGCTTGATAGCAAAAATAAAGGCGGGAGAGATCGTCGTCCCGGCAACCAAAGAAACATATGATGCCTTTATGAAAAAATAGCAGACCCAGCACCTGAAACATCGGTTCAACTGGACTGTTGAACTGATGCTCTTTCTCTGGGAGGTTTGTTTGAAATCCATTGACTTTTCGTATAAAGCGGTTGAGATGATTGGTATCACCAAGAAATTTGGTGATTTCGTGGCCAATCATGAAGTCAACCTGACGGTCCATAAAGGAGAAGTTCACGCACTTCTTGGAGAAAATGGTGCCGGTAAAACAACCCTGATGAATATGCTTTACGGGTTGTTAAAACCAACCTCCGGCACCATCAAGGTGAATGGTAAATCACTCAACATCTCTGATCCCAATGTCGCTATTAAACAGGGGATTGGTATGGTACATCAGCACTTCATGCTGGTGCAGCCTTTTTCTGTCACCCAGAATATCGTTTTAGGCAATGAACCGACTGGCCCTTTAGGCATTCTGGATATGAAGAAAGCCGAGGAAGAGGTTGTGCAGCTTTCTGAACAGTATGGCTTGACTGTAGATCCGAGGGCCTTGATTGAAGATTTGTCTGTTGGCAGCCAGCAACGGGTAGAGATTCTAAAAACCCTCTATCGGGGAGCTCAAATCCTGATCCTTGATGAACCCACCGCCGTTTTAACCCCTCAGGAAATCCAGGAACTTGCCTTGATCATACGTAATCTGACCGAGGCCGGGAAATCGATCATCATTATCACCCATAAACTGGGTGAGATAAAGCAGGTCGCCGATTTTTGCACGATAATCAGGCGAGGGCACTATATTGACACCGTTGATGTCAGCAAGGTAAGCGAGGCTGATCTCGCCGCCAAGATGGTTGGGCGGGAGGTGAGTTTCAAAGTGGCTAAGGAAAAAAAGAGTCCTGGTGAAATGGTTCTCGATGTTAAGGATCTGTGTGTCGAAGACAGCCGGGGAATTATGGTTGTTGACGGCCTGAACCTCCAGCTGCACAAGGGCGAGATACTTGGCATAGCCGGGATTGACGGCAATGGACAGACTCAGCTGATCGAGACCCTGACCGGTCTTAGAAAAGCCAAAAGCGGCAGCGTTGAGGTCCAGGGAAAAGACATTACCAACCTGTCACCCGGGAGAATTATCAATGATCATAAAGTCAGCCATATCCCCGAAGACAGACAGAAAAGAGGCCTGATTTTCGAGTTTGATATTGCCGAGAACATGGTGCTGGAGACCTACCTGAAACCTGCCTTTTCAAGGTGGTTTTCCCTTCTCTGGAAGAATATCTATGAAAATGGAGACAGGCTGATCAGACAATTTGATATTCGCCCCCAGGACGCAATGTTAAAGGCCAGATCACTTTCCGGCGGCAACCAGCAGAAGATGATCATTGCCCGTGAGGTCTCCAACGAACCCGAACTGCTGATCGCGGCACAACCGACCCGGGGACTTGATGTCGGTGCAATCGAATATGTACATCAGGCACTTGTGGCCCAGCGAAACGACGGCAGGGGAGTGCTGCTGATATCATTTGAACTTGATGAGGTTATAAATGTTTCCGACAGGATAGCGGTGATTTGTGAGGGCAGGATTGTCGGTTTACTGGATGCAGAAGATGCTGATGAGAAGCAGATCGGTCTTCTTATGGCGGGGGGCACAGCATGAAGATGACTGCTGAAAACCTCAAGGAGATCTTTATAAAAGGGCCTTTTGGCCTGACAATCATCTCGATTCTATTAGGTTTTGGTGTTGGTGCTGTAGTGCTCTTTTTCGCCGGCTTCAATCCATTGGAAGCATATTGGGCCATACTGAGGGGGATATTTTCAAAGCCTAAGTATATGTCCTATGTGATAATTTATTCCACTCCTCTGATCATCACCGGTCTCTCGGTCGCCTTTGCTCTTAGAACCGGGCTCTTTAACATCGGGGCAGAAGGCCAGTTTATTGTTGGCGCGATGGTTGCGGCCATGGCGGGTTATTTTATCAATCTGCCGCTGTTTCTCCATGTGCCTCTCTGTCTCCTACTGGCAATGTCTGCTGCAGCCGTCTGGGGAGGGCTGGCCGGCTATATAAAGGCAAGATTTGGTGTCCATGAAGTTATCTCCACCATCATGCTCAACTGGACAGCGTTCTACCTCTCGAACTGGTCTCTTACCTTACATTCTTTTGGCCAGCCGGGAACCGGAAAATCTTTTACTATTAGGGAAACAGCCCGAATTGATCTGCTGGGCCAGTGGAAAATTACCGAGGCGGGCATTGATTTTATCAGATCCCATAAAGTTTTAGGAGATGTCCTGAAATCCCCTGTAAATGCAGGTATTCTTTTTGCCTTCCTGCTGGCTTTTGTTGTCTGGTATATCCTCAATAAGACAACCCTGGGTTATGAACTGCGGGCGGTGGGCTTTAATCCCCACGCAGCAGAGTACGGTGGAATCAATGTTAAAAAATCAATTGTTACCTCAATGTCCATTGCAGGTGCTCTGGGTGGAGCGGCCGGGGCCCTGCAGGTGATGGGGGTTGGCCATAAAATTGCCAGACTTGCGGTCATGGAGGGGTATGGATTTGATGGTATCGCGGTCTCACTTATAGGTAATAATACAGGGCCAGGGTCTGTCTTTGCCGGTTTTTTGTTTGGTTCCCTTAAGTATGGGGGCTCTAAAATACAGGATGCGGTAGGCGCCCCCACAGAGGTGATTACCATAGTTGTTGGCACAATCATCCTATTCACCGCGATGCCGAGGTTAATTCAGCTGATCCTTAAATCCAGAAGGGGTTAACAGCATGGAACAATTACTGGGAGATATCGGCTTTATTATCGGTACCACCTTGATGTACTCCACCCCGCTGATCTACACTGCCCTTGGCGGTGTAATCACCGAGCGTTCCGGAGTTGTCAATATAGGCCTTGAAGGGATGATGTATTTTGGTGCCTTTACAGGTGCTGCTGTTGCCTATTTCACAAATGACCCCTGGCTCGGTTTTTTGTGCGCTGCACTCGGTGGTGCCTTCTGGGGGCTCATTCATGCCATCGCCTGTGTCTCTTTTGCCGCCGAACAGATTGTCTCAGGCATTGCAATTAATTTTCTGGGTGCGGGCTCAGCCCTTTTTATCAGCAGGATGCTCTTTGACGGAGCGACCCAAACCCTGACGGTAGAGAACAAAATTCCTCAGCCGCTGGCTTTTCTCTTTGGCGAAGGCAGGATGTTTGCCTCGTCTGGATTTATGGACCTCGTCTTTAACCGATTCGCCACGGTGTATCTCGCCTTTTTTATGGTTTTTGTCGTCTGGTTCGTGCTCTATAAAACTCAACTTGGTATGCGGGTGATAGCGGTGGGTGAAAATCCCGAAGCCGCCAACACTCTTGGTATTGATGTCATAAAAATCCGTTATGGTGCTGTTATCCTGTCCGGTTTTTTTGCCGGTTTGGGCGGGGCGGCAATGAGTATTGCCGTTGTCTCCAGGTTCTCGAACACCCTTATCTCAGGCCATGGCTTTATTGCTCTTGCGGCAATGATTTTTGGGAAATGGAAGCCTCAGGGCGCTCTTATTGCCTGTCTCTTATTTGGTGCAGCCAAGGGGTTTGAAATTTTTCTGGGATCAAAAGGTGTTCCCGTTGCCGGGGATGTTCTGGCCATGCTGCCCTATGTTCTGACGCTTATCGTCCTGGTCGGGGTTGTAGGTAAAACAACAGCACCAGCGGCTGATGGAAAAATCTTTGTCAAAGGAGATCTTTAATGATGTCGGAAATGCAAAAAATCATTGAGACAGCAGACTACATCAGGGAAAAGATCGTTGATATTCCTCGCTTTGGCATCGTTCTCGGGTCAGGCCTGGGAGCCTTTGCAGATTGTTTAGAGGCCAAAACTGAAATCGAATTTGCAGAGATCCCGCATTTTCCGGAATCGACCGTTGACGGCCATAGCGGGAAACTGGTGGTCGGCAACCTGAATCAGGTCCCGGTGATGGTACTGCAGGGGCGTTTTCATTACTATGAGGGATACAGCATGGATCAGGTGGTATTTCCGCTGAGATGTATGCTCCACCTCAGGGTCGAGAACCTGATCGTCACCAATGCCGCAGGCAGTGTAGATGCAAACTATAATCCGGGTGACTTGGTGCTTATTAAAGATCATATTAAATTCTTTGGTGACAGCCCCTTAAGAGGTCCAAACATCGAGGCCTATGGTCCCAGATTTAATGACATGTCTGCCCCATATACCAAAACGATACGGGAACTGGCCAGAAAATGCGGCCGGGAACTGGATATCTCATTAAAAGAAGGCGTCTATTTCTATATGCCGGGGCCAAGCTATGAAACAGCCAGTGAAGTCCGGGCTATTAATATTCTTGGCGCTAACGTGGTGGGGATGTCCACCGCACCCGAGGTCATTGTTGCGGCCCATGGGGGTATGAAAATATTGGGGATTTCCTGTATTACCAACATGGCAACCGGGATAGTTGATCAGGTGCTGGACCATGAAGAAGTGGTTAAAACCGGGGAAC
>CAXMTO010000282.1:0-16164 GCA_964196355.1 uncultured Myxococcota bacterium | reverse complement strand
AAAGAAGAAAAAGAAAAAAGAAAAAGAAACACTGCGTAAAGACGCAAACCAACCAGCTATAAATGCTGATCAAAGGGCAGAGAATATGTTTGATAAGAAGGAGACTCACTAATGCGTATCACTCCTATAACAAGGATCAGTCTCAGTCTGGTTTCCTTGACCGTCAGCCTGCTTCTTCTTGGCAAGCTTATAGGTTTTGCCCCTGATCGGACTAAATCCGTCGTTGAATCAAGAAAAATCCTCGCCGAAGCCCTTGCAATTCAGTTTTCAAGTGCGGCTCACAGGGCTGATTTTCCCTTAATCAGGGAGACGCTGCAGTCCATGGTTGATAGAGATAACGATATCAAATCTGCTGCTATGCGTGATAACAGTGGAGCCCTGCTTGCCGAGGCCGGGGAACACCTGGTCAACTGGAAACCACTCACTGACGGCCGCTCAACTCCGACTCATATTCAGATCCCCATATTCAAAGGTCAAAACCTCTGGGCAATGATCGAGGTCAGTTTTGCCCCGCTGTGGGTTAATAATCTGAAAACCGGTTTTAAAAACCCGTATCTCAGCCTGGTCCTTTTCGTCGGTTTTACAGGATTTGGTGGGTATTTCCTAATGATGAAAAGAACGCTGCGCGAACTGGATCCGTCGGCAGTTGTTCCAGGCAGGGTACAGGCGGCTTTTGATGTGCTGAAGGAGGGCGTCCTGATTCTTGATGAAAAAGAACAGATCGTGCTTGCCAACACTGCCTTTGCCAATCTTGTCGACAAAGCTCCCGAGAAAATGATCGGCTTTAAAGGGTCCGAACTCGGCTGGAAAGGCTGCAATTCTCCGCAACTTCGGAAGCAGCTGCCGTGGATGCAGATAATGCGCGGCGAAAAAAAAGTCGTCATAGCCCGCCTGATCCTTGAGCGGGGGGATAAGCTTCCGATCACCTTTATGATCAATGCGGCCCCCGTTCTTGATGGTAAGGGGAAGAGTCGCGGTGTTCTGGTGACATTTGACGATGTAACAGAGCTCGAAGAGAAAAATCAGGAACTCAGCCAGACCGTCGACAAACTGCAGCTGACCACCGAACAGGTGCAGACCAAAAACCTGGAGCTGGAATTTCTTGCCTCCCATGACCCCCTGACGCTCCTTCTCAACAGGAGGGCTTTTAACCGGGAATTCGACAAAGCATTTACCGAGGCAAAACTCGGTGGGCTGGAATTGTCATGCATCATGTGTGATATAGACCATTTTAAGTCGGTCAACGACCGCTACGGTCATGCCGCCGGTGATAATGTGATCAAGATGATTGCCGGTCTTCTGCAAAAAAACTCTCGCGAAAATGACATGGTCGGCCGTTATGGTGGTGAAGAATTCTGTATTGTCCTGCCGAAAATTGACATCAGGAAGGCAGCCGATATTGCCAATCGAATCCGGCAATCCATTAAAGAGAATTCCTCTCTCGAGATTCAGGTGACGATGAGTTTCGGCGTTTCCTCAATAAAGTTAAATGGTGCTGATCCCAGTGCTCTTTTAAATGAAGCCGACAAAGCACTCTATATTGCCAAGGAAAGCGGAAGAAACCGCGTTGTCTGCTGGGGTGATGATGAAATGAAAGATTTTGCCTCGGACGGTGCAAAGAAGAAAGTTTCACCACCGGATGCCCCTCTTCCGGATGGTGATCAGAAAGAACGCATCGACGAAGAGGATGAAGTCCAACGATTAACCGCTCGCAACCAAGAGCTTGAGGTACTAGCCGAAAAGCGTTCCCTGGAATTGAAACACTTTACCGCCTACGATATGCTCACGGGTCTGCCAAACAGAACTCTTTTTTATGACCGCATCACGCAGGCACTGGCCAGGGGAAGACGCTATGACAGTATCGTGGCCATGTTGTCTCTGTCCGTTGATGCGGTGCAGCGTATCAACGAAACACTCGGACACAAGGCCGGTGAACTGTTGTTTAAGGAAATCAGCAAAAGGTTGGCTGAAACACTAAGAGACGTAGATACTGTGGCTAAACTGCCCTCTTCATCCCTTGCTCCAACTGTTTCCCGACTGGGTCAGGAAGATTTCGGCATACTGCTGACCGACCTGGAAGATGTAAATGACATAACATGGATTGTAAAACGCATCATGAAGTCATTTGAAGATGTTTTCAATATCGAAGGAACTGAAATCTATACTGCTACAAACATCGGTGTCTCTATCTACCCTCATGATGGCAACTCCCCACAGATGCTTGAAAAAAATTCAGTCGCGGCCAAGAATCACGCTCGAAAACAACTGGGCCTGAATCGGTATTATTTCTATTCCGACAACATTAATACCCTGTCGATCAAGCATACGGAAATAGAGAGCAAACTGCACCGGGCTATTAAAAACGATGAATTCCTTCTGCACTATCAGCCGAAAATAAATACGCTCACCGGAAATATAAGTGGTGTAGAGGCTCTAATCAGGTGGGATGACCCTGAAACCGGTCTGGTTCCCCCATATGAGTTTATATCCGTGGCCGAATATTCAGGGCTTATCGGGACTATCGGTGAGTGGGTCCTTGCAACGGCCTGTAAGCAGTCAAAATCATGGCTTGATACTGGAATTGAGCACTGCAGTGTGGCAGTTAATTTTTCAACAAAACAGTTTCGTCAGAGAAACCTTGCGGCCACGATAAGAGATGTTCTGGAAAAGGCGAAACTAGATCCTTCCCACCTAGTGGTAGAGGTTACTGAGAGTATTATGATGGAGAATATGAGCAGCTCCATCAAGATCCTCAGGGAAATTCGTGAAATGGGAGCAAGCATTGCCCTTGACGATTTTGGCACCGGATATTCATCCCTTGGATACCTGAAAAACTTCCCTTTGACGCACGTAAAAATCGACCGTTCTTTTATGGCTGACATCGAGACCAACGAAAGGGATGCAACTCTGGTACAATCGATAATCAACATGGCCCATGGCATGGGGTTGAAGGTAACTGCCGAGGGCATTGAAGACCAGGGACAGGCTGATCTGCTCCAACAATTTGAATGCGATGAAATGCAGGGTTTCTTTTTCAGCAGGCCGGTTCCGGAAAAAGAGGCTACTGCTCTGTTTCATAACGGGATCAATCACTGGAAAAAGGCGAGTCGGGAAATAAAAGTTGAAAGTTAAAAATTTAAAGTTGAAAATTATTTGTTGGTAAAAGGTAATATTTTTCAGTAGGTTATTCAAGCAGTAGCTGACTGGACCCTCAACTTTTAATTTTTAGTCATTTGCGAGGCCTTCATGATTGATGCCGCATGGAGAGATGTCATTAAAGGGGCAAAGCTTATTTCTTTGCCTGATGTATATCTCCGCCTGAAAAGTATTCTTGACGATCCGGATTTTGCCATGGCCGAGGTTGCAGTGGTAATCAGCCAGGATCCTGCAATAACCCTCCGCCTACTGAGCCTGGTCAACAGCTCTTTTTATGGCTTTGCGGCAAAGATTGAAACCGTCGGCCGTGCCATAATGCTGCTTGGTACGCAACAGGTACACGACCTGGTGCTGGCCACTTCTGTTGGTAAGGCTTTCGATGGTATATCCAACAGCGTCATGGATATGCAGAGATACTGGAATCGCAGTGTTCACTGTGCAGTTACCTCACGCCAGCTTGCTTCCATATTCAGCGGCTGCGATAAGGAACGCCTCTTTGTTGCCGGGATCCTGCATGACATCGGTCACCTCATCATGTACCTGACTATCCCGGAACTCTCGCAACAGACCATTTTAAAGGCTCAGGAAAGTGACGAACCGTTGTACGAGATTGAACGTGGTATTATCGGCTTTGATTACGCTGCAGCAGGAGCTGAACTCATGCGTCAATGGTCTTTGCCCGAGAGCCTCAGGGAGATTACAATGTTCCACCTGGAGCCCGAAAAGGCTCAAAATTACCCACTGGAAACTGCACTTGTCCACCTGGGATCACTGCTGGCAAGGGCTGATGATGGAGAAGGCGTCTTTGGCGAGGGCTCACTGACAGCTGATCCATCGGTCTGGGCAGTTACCGGTCTCTCTCCTGAAGACTGTACATCTATTCATGATCAAATTGAGGAGGAAACAGCTGAAGTCATGAAGCTTATTTGTCCCCGGTAACCAGCTGCTCATATTCTTATCTCCCCGTCTTAACACAATGTGCTACGATCATGGGCCGTAAAAGCCTTTGCACTGCTGTTTTTCATCGTTTCCCAAGGAATATTTTTCTGTAATCTGCCTGACATTACCGACCATGGGTGACAGGGAGAATGACATCACGTCCGGGTCAACTTTATAAAAAAATTGTGTACAAATTTCTGATAACGCGTTAAAAGATATGTCAGGTTGGTTTATTAAATCAGATAAATATTCCATTATATCCTGTCATTATCTACCATGCCAAATCAGCTCTATCGTATATCAACTTTCCTCATCGCCCTCTGCTTCGTCCTATTCTCCTCAGCCAGCGCAGTTGAAGAGAACAAGTCTATACATATCAATGACATAGCAACTTCGTATCTTGGTAAAATCCAAGACGACGAAATGATACTCAGTCTTGATAATCTTATCTATATCGCCCTAAAAAACAACCAGATGATTAAGGTTATCGAACAGAAGCAGGCACAGGGTATGGGCCAGCTCACCCAGGCACAGTCTGGATACCTCCCTCATCTAACGCTTGAGGGGAGCTACAACTATACAGAGAGGCAGAATTCCGCTGCATCGAATAGAGATGAAAACATTCCAAGCGATGCCGAAGAAATAGCTGCAGCTCTGGATGAGGTTGAAGAGGATGATGTATTACATGGGGCGGCCAGATTATCTCAGCTTATCTACGATTTCGGTAAGACAACAGGTGCAATTGGTGTTGGCAGGTCGAACCTGAGGGCAGAAGATGCACGTCTGCTGCGACAGATACAAGATATTATCTTTGAGGTTAAAAAAGCCTATCACAGTGTTCTTGAAAAGAGGCGATTGATTGATGTTGCAAGCGAATCAGTCAAAAGTTTTCAACAGCACCTGGAGCGTGCAAAAGTCTATCATAAGGCTGGCGTGCGCACCAGATTCGACATAATAAACGCCGAAGTTGAGCTTTCAAACAGCAATATGGAGCTGCTCCGAGCGGAATACAGTTTAAAAAAAGCCAGGGTAAAACTTGAGCAGATACTGGGTATAAAACCAAACCAGGGCAGATATACGTTATACAACGACGAAGTCAATATCGATAATATTATTGAAACCATGCCCCCTGTTCCAAACACCCTTAACAACCTTTTACAGGTTGCTGTTGAACAACGACCCGATATCACACAACTTAAACAGATAACCGAAGCTGCCCAAGCTAATCTTGTCCGTGTTAAGGGTGACTACTGGCCTTCGATTTCCGCCGAAGCCAACTATAATGATTATGACACAGATCTGTCCCTTTACAAAGATAGCTGGGAGGTTGGCGTTGCAGCCACCTGGCAGTTATTTTCAGGGCTCCATACAAAGGGTGCCATCGCTGAAGCCCGGGGGCGCCTGGGCGAAAACCTTGCCCAGCTGGAAGACCTGCGGCTGACAATCGTAAAGGAGGTTACTGACAGCTACCTTCAAACCGATGAAAACCGAGAAAGCGTTCAAATAGCGCTGCAAACACTTGAACTGGCAAAAGAAAACCTTCAACTCGCCAAAAAGAGATATCAGTCCGGGGCATATGATGTCATTGAATTCAATGATGCTCAGCTCCGCCTCACCAAAACCCGAAACGAACTCGTAGTAACCTATTACGGTTATCTTACAGCCTTGGCCGGCATCGAAAATGCCACAGGCAGCTACCCAAAAGAGTGAAAATGAGCATGCTGCCTACAGCTTGAATTTTTCTGCGACTTTCTGACAGAGATACTCCCCAATTGGAATAGCGGATGTAGCCGCCGGCGATGGTGCGTTGCAGACATGGAACGAGAGCCTGCTTTCGGCGAATAAAAAGTCGTGCACCATGGTACCATCTTGCTTTACCGCCTGTGCACGAATGCCTACGGGATAAGGAAAAAGATCAGACACCTTGAGCTCCGGGCAATATTTACGTACTCGCTTCAGGTAACCGGGTTTGTAGAATGAATCTCTGATTTCATTGAGTCCTGACTTTAAGTGTGGAGTGATAACCTTCCAGAATCCTGGAAATGTCAACATATCAAAACTGTCCTTCAAATCCAGATTAAAACGGCTGTACCCTTCCCTTTTCCAACCCAGAACTGCATTTGGGCCGATGGTTACTGAACCGTCTATCATACGGGTCAGGTGCACACCCAGAAAAGGTAGATCCGGGTCTGGAATTGGATAAATCAGGTGGTTGACAATTGTGTTTAACTCGGCTGGCAGATGATAATATTCGCCGCGGAAAGGAACAATCTGAAAGTCAATTTCAATACCTGTCATTCTGGCAATGCGGTCAGCCTCCAGCCCACAGCATGCGATAAGATGTCCGGCGTGGAAGTGTTCTGTGGTACCCGTTCGAATCTCCACTCCATCCGGCCCTTCTTTTATGCCGGTAACTGTCTTTCCTGTCTTGACCTGCCCCCCCAGAGATTTAAATAGATCTACCATCTTGAGTGAAATTGCACGATAGTCCGTGATTCCGGTGGCAGGGACGTAGAGAGCACCAACCCCGCTAATACGTGGTTCTTTCTTCTTGAGCTCTGTGTCAGATAGCCTGTGGGTTTCTATTCCGTTTTGGACGCACCGCTCTTCAAGAGATGCCATGCGTCCAAACTCAGCGTCATCTGTTGCGACGAGGAGTTTGCCACACTGTTCAGCAGGCAATCCATGCTCCCTGCAGAACTCCATCGTAGCGATAGCACCGCGCCTGCAAAAGTCTGCCTTCAGGCTCCCCGGCTGGTAATAGACACCGGCATGAATAACCCCCGAGTTCCGACCTGTCTGGTGCTGGGCTAATGCATCCTCTTTTTCGAGAAGTAAAATAGCTGCATCCGGGTACCTTTGCTGAAGCTGCCAGGCTGTCGATACGCCAACGATGCCGCCACCAATTAAAACGAAATCATATTTTTTTTCCATTTTGACTTATCCAAAGTTGAAGAAAGAGACCAGTTTATCTCGCGGTACACAGGTAATTACCCGTTTTTATTTCATTATAATACGGCACGCCCTTTAAAGAATACTCTACATCAGCGAAAGTGACAAGCTGGCAGTTAGTATGTTATATTTCGTCTGTCTAACTTAAGACAACAACAACTTCCTGTTATTACTAGAGGATGCCATGGAACCAATCCCGAAAGGAAAAATAGTAATTCGTGAACTGATAAATCCCGGCCAGGTTGTTTCTGAGATAATGCGGACTTCCGCCTTCCAATATTTCTTTACCAAAATTTCTCAGGCAGGATTTCTACTCTTTGCCTCAGCTGTGCTCGCCTTTATCTGGTCTAACGTGGATGCAGCGGGCTATCAGCACTTTTGGCACCAGGAGCTCTCTTTATCCCTTGGAGGATTTGTTCTCACTCACTCCCTTGTCCATTGGATTAATGATGGACTTATGACCATTTTTTTTCTCACCGTTGGGCTTGAAATAAAAAGAGAGCTGTTAGTGGGTGGACTGTCGGATCCTCGCCGTGCTGCTTTGCCTGTGGCGGCGGCTTTAGGCGGAATGATCGTGCCGGCAATTATCTACCTGTTCTTTAACTGGGGAAACTCCACTGTATCGGGTTGGGGAATTCCTATGGCTACCGATATAGCCTTTTCTCTAGCAGTCCTGAGTACGCTCGGCAAACGCGTTCCTTTTGGGATCAGGTTGTTCCTGACCGCCTTTGCTATCGCTGATGATCTTGGGGCTATCGTTGTAATTGCCCTTTTTTACACCCCTTCGCTAGATCTCGTTGCCCTTGCCATCGCTGTTGCCTTCATCTGCGGGCTCTGGGTGCTCAATCGGGCAGGGGTACGTCATTCACTTCCATATATTATATTTTGTGTTCTGCTCTGGTTTGCAGTCTCAAAAGCCGGCCTGCACTCAACGGTTGCCGGAGTAATCACTGCAATGTTTATACCCTCCACCAGTAAATATGACACAGATATCTTTCTAGACATGGTGAGTAGACGGCTGGAGAAAATACAATGTCTGGATGGCACTTGCGGTCAAAGTGTGCGGGTGAACCGTAGCCACTTGAATGCTGTGCAGGAGATAAACCTCGCCTGCAAAGAAGTTGAGACCCCTCTGCAGCGGTTGGAACACAGCCTCTCCTCATGGGTGGGCTATTTGGTTCTTCCCCTGTTTGCCATCTCTAATGCCGGGGTCACTCTTTCCGGGATGGATTTAAAAGCCGCATTTACTGCCCCTGTGACGCTTGGTGTTGGAGTTGGATTGGTTCTCGGCAAACCAATAGGTATCCTTCTGTTTACATTAGCTATTGCAAAGATACTCAAAACTGATCTTCTTCCAGGAACAACATGGGTACATATCCTGGGAGCAGGCTTGTTAGGTGGAATTGGGTTTACCATGTCTCTTTTTCTATCCAGCCTGTCATTTACAGAACCTGCTTACCTCGAATATGCTAAAATCGGTATTATGCTTGGATCTTTTATCAGTGGGGTAGCAGGATATGCTCTCCTGCGGTGGCCCCCAAAAAGATTTATCTCTTAAATAAACGGAAGAGCTTTTTCTGTCGTTCGTGGAAACAGAGCCCTATCTTGAAGGCGGGTTGTTTTTTATAAATACAGGAATCCATCCAGACAGAGCTGGCTGGTATTTCAAAAGATTCCTCACCCGTCTCGGGGTTGACGAGCAAAAGAACCAGATGATATTGGTCGTTATTCAGAGCTGTAAAGAAAAGATGTCTCCCCTCCAGGAGTATCTTTGAGAGCACCAGACAAGCACCCTTCCGGGAAATGTTCACCATAACACAACCAAGGGGCTCACCTGGAAGGAGATCCCCCCTCCCCCGCTCCTGCAAAGCAATTTTTCCGCGATATTCGGTTTCTAATCGCAACAGCCTGGATAAAATAAAGATCATAATTCCCTCTCATTCAGCTGAATAGACATCGCAACCGGTTTACCCCTTAAAAAAGTAATAACATATTGAATTTACACTATAAAATAAATTTTCAAATAACCAGCTTATTAGTGCCTTACTCCTGAAAATCAATCATAAACAACAAGAAATCTGGAGAGTCGTTGAAATTAGGAACTTAAAGTACTCGCCAAGGCACTTATACCCTTCAAGCGAGTACTGAAAAGAGTGCAGGGTGTTTTTAACGTTTACCGGTATTAGTGGGATCCCCCTCTGCCATCATCTTCTCCATGATTCGCTTTTCTCTCTCTCCAGGTAGAATACCGGTAATGACCGCCAGTAGAACCTTCGTTTTATCTTCATTAGTGAAAACTGCCTTGGCTTCAGCATGCCCTGTCAAGGATAACGCTGTAATTGTAAAATCACACTTTATGGTATCACCGAAATAAACGGGCTTCTTAAACTCTAAATTCATTCCGGAGGCGAGCCACCCCAACTGCCCACCTACTTCAGTAAGCATACTGGCTACCAGAAGACCATGGCAGACAGTTCCATCAAAGCTCTTCGCCTTTGCAAATCGGTCATCACAATGGATGGGATTGTAATCTCGAGAAATCTCCGCAAATTGATTTACGTCTTGCTCTAAAAAAGTGCGTGAGATGGAAAAAGTCTGGCCAACTCGTAAACCTTTTAAAACCTGCTTTCGAATAAGTGACACTGTTTTGCCTTTTTTTGGTAGTGATTGAACAAAGTGCTCATTCCTAGGAGCTTGTCCGAGAATACATTTCTCCCCAACTCTTCGTTATTATCTAAAAAATAATGCTCGTCATATCAACTATATGTCTGTGCTTATTTTTTATAAATGCCTCGATTTGAGAAGAACTGCTTATTCTCGGACAGGCTCCTAGTTTAAAATACACAACCCAAAAAGTAACTCACTATATCACAACAATATCACAAGATCCTCTCGTTGTGACATCTTTTTTGCTGTGAACTATATCCAAAGCATATCTGGCTTACGGTTTAACAAATATATTCCAGGTTTTCTGTTTTTCATCTGGTTCAGGATAATCTAAAATATAATGCAACCCTCTTGATTCTTTTCTTTTTAAACTGGCCTTGATAATCAGGGACGCCACCAGGGCAATATTCCTTAATTCTAACATATTAGGTGTAACTTTATGATTATCTACTATCTCATCTATCTCTTTTTTTAGCTCTTCTATTTTTCTCTCTGCTGCCTCAAGCCTTGATTTCTTACGGACGATTCCGACATAATTCCACATAATCCTTCGGATTACATCCCAGTTGTGATTGATAACGATCTCTTCATCGATTTCTTTAGGTCTCACCTTACGCCAAATCTTACTCTCCATGGTATCTGCGCTTGCATACGTCGACCAGTTTTTCTCACAATATTCATATGCCCGATCTGAGAAAACCAGCGCTTCAAGTAATGAATTACTCGCAAGCCTGTTTCCACCATGTAAACCTGTACATGCTGTTTCACCGAGGGTAAATAAATCTTTCACCCCTTTTGTTCTTCCATAAGTATCTGTAAGGACTCCGCCACATAAATAATGAGCTGCAGGCACGACAGGGATGGGAGTTTTTGTTATATCTATGCCAAGTGATTGGCATTTGGCATGAATAGCAGGAAAACGATTAATCAAAAACTGAGAATCATTATGAGAGACGTCTAAATACACACAATCAGCGCCTGTCTTTTTCATTTCCTCATCTATAGCCCTCGCAACCTTATCTCGAGTTGCAAGTTCCATTTCTTCGGGGCAATATTTCTCCATAAATCTCTCGCCGCTGACATTTAACAAAATCCCCCCTTCCCCTCTCACCGCCTCCGAAATCAAAAAGTTCCTCGCATCCATGTGATAAAGGCATGTCGGATGAAATTGTACAAACTCCATGTTTGATACTGCTGCCCCGGCTCGGTACGCCAGTGCGACACCATCTCCTGTCGCTATATCCGGGTTACTTGTATACAGATACACTTTCCCCGCACCCCCTGTACACAGTACAGTTACTGCTGCCGAAAAGCAGTGCGTTTCCCCATACTGGTCGAGCACAAAAGCCCCTTTACACTTGACTCGGTCTTGCCCTTTTTCACCATCCCTGGTGCGTGGTTCTGTTATTAAATCCACGCATGTATAATCTTCATACATCTGAATATTTTTTTCTTTTTGTACTTTTTCAATTAAAGCACGTTCTATTTCTCGTCCAGTCAAATCAAATGCATGTGCCACCCTTCTCTTTGAGTGCCCGCCTTCTTTCCCTAAACTCAAAGACCCATCTTTATTTTTTACAAAATCCACCCCTATCTGGACCAGTTCGGCTATTCGGTCGGGTCCACTCTCGACAACCATTCGCACCACGTCCTCATCGCACAACCCTGCCCCAGACAACAATGTGTCTGTCACATGGTTACCAAAATCATCGCTGCTGTCCAACACCGCCGCCACGCCACCTTGTGCTAAATTGGTGGCCGAATCGACTTGTTTCTTCTTTGTGACTATATTTACATGGCCTAGTCTTGCGGCTTTAAGTGCAAAAGAAAGCCCTGCTATACCACTCCCGACCACCAAAAATTCTGAATTCATAGAACAGCCATTGTAAATGTTTCACGTGAAACACGCAGATATCTCTTAACTCCCAAGAACACATAAAGCAATAATGCTTAAAAAAGCAAGAGGTTGTTTGGTGACGAAAGACAAACCCACGTTTTATCAAAGCTGCGCTATACATTTAAGTCGGTCTTTACTTTTTTTTTGGTTTTTTCCACCGTTTAAAGTAAGGTGGGTTAATAATTTTATAAAAGGAGTTTACAGGTAAATATGGTGGCAAAAATTATAGCAGTGGCTAATCAAAAAGGCGGGGTAGGGAAGACGACAACAGCAATCAATCTTGCTGCTGCTTTGGCAAAAAAAAACAAAAAGACACTTCTTGTCGACTCAGATCCACAGGGAAATGCAACAAGTGGATCAGGTGGAGGGAATTCGGGCGGGACTATTCATAACAACCTCTATCACGTTTATACGGGATCTACCTCCTGTGAAAAATCTACCGTGAAAACAGGGGTGAAAAACCTCCTCCTTATTCCCTCGAACATAGACCTTGTCGCAGCCGAAATCGAACTTATCTCACTACAGGAAAAAGAAGCAACACTTAAAGGCTATCTCTCAACAATCGAAAACCAATATGACTTTATTATTATAGATTGCCCCCCATCTCTTGGATTACTCACCATAAACGCCCTTACAGCGGCGCAGTCCGTTTTAATACCAATGCAATGCGAGTATTTCGCAATGGAGGGACTTGCTCAGCTCGTTAACACAATTCGATCAGTGAAAAGATCGTTTAACAAAGATCTATATATTGAAGGGCTGGTTTTAACAATGTTTGACAAAAGAAACAAGCTTACCCATCAGGTTGCAGCTGAAGTCAGGAAGTACTTCAAAGACCAAATCTACCAGACGTACATACCAAGGAATGTGCGCTTGAGTGAATGCCCAAGTCATGGCCAAAATATTATCGACTACGACATAAGATCAACTGGAGCAATTTCATATATAGCGCTTGCAAAAGAATTTTTAAAAAGACAAAGGTTAAATAAAAGTGATGGTTAAAAAAACAGGTCTAGGGCAGGGTGTAGGTCTACTTTTTGGGAATAGTGAAGAAAAATACTTCGAGTGCAGTATCGATGCTATAATTCCAAATAAATTTCAACCCAGAACCTATTTCAAAAAAGAGGAACTTGAAGGCTTAGCAGCATCCATCAAAGAAAACGGGGTTATCCAACCGCTCATTGTCACCCATACGGATACAACCGGGAACTACGAACTGGTTGCAGGGGAACGACGCTTGAGAGCCTCCAAAATTGCGGGTTTGAAAAAAGTTCCTGTTGTATTAAAAGAGATCGATAATCACGATTCACTCCTTGAACTCGCCCTCATAGAAAATATTCAACGAACCGACCTGAACCCCATTGAAGAAGCACGAGCTTATGAAAACCTAATACAAAAATTTTCATACACCCAGGAAGACGCCGCAAGACATGTGGGTAAAAACAGGTCTACCATAGCTAACCTACTAAGATTACTGAATCTTCCAGAACATATAAAAGAAGATATAATCAAGGGCCTACTCTCTGAAGGACATGGGAGAGCTCTTATTAAGCTGATAGACAGACCGGTAGAGTTGCGGGAGATACGTAATACAATAATCAGAAAGGGACTATCTGTTCGACAAACTGAGAAAATTATTAAAAAACTCACTTCGGTACATAGAACTCTGGACAGTACATTACACGCCACGGGAAAAGATGAAATTCCACAGACATATAAAAAATCCTTGATCACTAAGCTCACCAATGGATTAAATTCCAAGGTTAATATAAATCAAAATGGCAACAGGGGAAAAATTGAGATAGAATACTACTCAATTGATGATCTCGAAAGGCTTGTCAGCCTCCTTGTAATCGAAGCGTAACCATTTCTTTTTACCGTCATAAAAACACAATGAGATATAATTTGACCAAAATAAATCGCTCTATCCCGGCACTTATCCTCCTCTTACCTTTCTTCTTCCTATGCATCATGCCTGCTACATCGCTTGCAGAGATGCTCAGCGTTAAAGGAGAAAAAGTAAACCTCAGAAGTGGCCCTGGAAAAAAATATATAGTTAAATGGGAATACGGTGATGGGTTTCCCTTAGTGGTAATCAAAAAGAAAGGGAAATGGATAAAAGTGAAGGATTTTGAAGGCGACCAAGGCTGGATTCATAAAAACCTGCTTGTGGATGAACCGCGCATGATAGTTAAGGTAAACCGAAGCCAAAACAAAAGCGTCAACATAAGAAAATTACCGGGAACTAACCAAAAGGTGGTCGGTAAAGCATATTACGGAGTGGTGTTCACGACCATTAAACAAAAATCAGGATGGGTAAATGTAAAACATGACACAGGCCTGAAAGGGTGGATAAAAAGGAGCCTGCTTTGGGGCTACTAACCCGCATTTCTCATGAACATTGTGTCAATTTTCTGAAAGTGTTTTCTTTGTAAAACCTTGGCACCCGTCCGATTTGACAAGAAATCAAAAAAAAAGCATGGTATGAATTCACTCTTTCATACCAAGCTTTTTTTCTGGCGGAGAGGGAGGGATTCGAACCCTCGGTGGAGTCTAACCCCCACACTCGCTTAGCAGGCGAGCACCATCGGCCTCTCGGTCACCTCTCCAAACCACATTCTATCCAGTGGTATACCTATTAAAAGCTAGGCACCCCACCTCTAATTTTATAACTTTGGCGGAGGAAGTAGGATTCGAACCCACGGTACTTTCGTACAACGGTTTTCAAGACCGCCGCCTTAAACCACTCGGCCATTCCTCCGAAGTGTTCCTTCTACCACTAGAAAACGCTATTGTCAACAATATGAAGTACTGTAAAAAAAATCACGTCTTGGGTTTCACATTATTGTAATATTTGTTCGATAAAAACAGTTCTTTTGGTTATGATTTTCATATCAAAACACATCTTATCCATTTAACCCACTTCCTGGTAATGTCATATAAACTAACCGGTCCAGAGCAACTAAAAGAACTGACATCGCTTTATAAAATCACGCGTCAACTTGCTTCTTCGCTGGAGTTAAGTGATTGTCTTGATAAGGTGATGTCCATTCTATCAGAAGATAAGGGTATGAAAAGCGGTACTGTCACTATTGTTAATCCGCTCACCGGAAAGCTTGAAATCGAAGTGGCCCATGGTATCTCCGCTGCCGCCCGTAAGCGCGGAAAATACAGGGTAGGGGAGGGGATAACAGGTAGAGTGGTAGCCACTGGAGAGCCTGTAATAGTCCCCCATATTGCCGAAGAACCTCTTTTTCTTGATAAAACTCAGACACGAGGGCAACTTAGTAAAGAAAAGAGATCATTTCTTTGTGTTCCAATAAAGAATGGGCCTAAAGTAATTGGAGCTCTTAGTGTCGACAGAGTTTACAGGGACGGTATAACAGAGGAGGCTAATACAGATCTTCAATTCTTGACGGTCCTCAGCACCATCACAGCTCAGACAGTGACCCGCATTCAAAAAGTAAACAGAGAAAAACATCACTTATTTTCCGAAAACCTGAAACTAAAAAGAGAGCTCTCTGAAAAAAATAAAATTAACCAGATTATTGGCAATTCTGTGAAAATGCAGAATGTTTACGAGATGATCCACAGAGTTGTTGATTCAAATGCCACAGTGCTTCTCCGAGGTGAATCCGGTACAGGCAAAACTCTGGTTGCCAAGGCGCTGCATTACAATGGCAAAAAAAAAGATTATCCCTTTGTTGTTGTCAACTGCTCAGCGCTACCTGAGACGCTGCTTGAAAGTGAACTGTTTGGTCACGAAAAAGGCTCGTTTACCGGCGCTAATGAACGCAAAATTGGTAGATTTGAACAGGCTGAAGGGGGAACTATCTTTTTAGATGAAATTGGAGAAATTAGCAACTCAGCTCAAGTTAAACTGCTTAATGTGATTCAGGAGAGAAGTTTTCAGCGCCTTGGTTCAACTAAATTGATAAACTGTGATGTACGTATCGTTGCAGCTACCAATAGAGACCTCGAAAAAAGCGTAGAATTAAAAACATTTCGAGAAGATCTTTATTATAGACTCAATGTCTTTCCAGTATACATGCCTACTTTACGTGAGAGGAGGACCGATATACTTCTTCTGGCTGAGTTTTTTCTTGAAAAATACGCAAAAGAAAATACGAAAAATATAACGAGGATTTCAACTTCCGCAATCGACATGCTTATAGGATATCACTGGCCGGGAAACGTCAGAGAGTTGCAAAACTGCATAGAGCGCGCAGTTCTCATATGTGACAATGATACGATAAAGAGCATCCATTTACCCCCTTCCCTGCAAACAGCAAAGCTGGCAAAGACCGGTAGTTCACTTTCTTTATCTGTTGCTGTTGAAAATTTCGAAAAAGAACTCATAATTGAAGGGCTGAAACGCAATAACGGAAATCAGACAAAAACCTCAAAAGAACTCGACACCAGCCTGAGAATTGTCAATTACAAAATCCATCAGTATAAAATTGACCCGAGGCAGTACAAAATTTAACACCGGTAAACATTAAGAAAAGCAGGCACTCTTTTCAGTACCTGTTTGAAGGGTATAAGTACCTTGG
>CAXMTO010000281.1:0-3386 GCA_964196355.1 uncultured Myxococcota bacterium | reverse complement strand
GACAGTCCTGAGCCCGGCTGCATACATCGTTTCTGTACCGCCGTCAAAATTATCATCATCCTCCTCAAGAGTTGCACCACCAAGCCGCACATAAATTTCATAATCATTCATGGATACGTCGCTACGGACGATTCCGAAGTGGGCATAAGCTTGGTTCTGCTCAATGTCGACCCCATCGTAATCAGCTTGACGGTAGTTATATCCGGCACCCAAATTAAAGGAAGTAACGTCCCCCTGCTGATTTTTTGGAGGGACACTAGGACCAATATTCTGAGCGTAAGAAATACCCGAAAAAAAACAAACCCCCATCAATAACAAAACAAGTTTCTTCATGTTGCATCCTCCTGAACCGAGAATAAAATTTTGAATACAGCCTAGCCTAAGTATTCGCGAATAGATTTATAGATAATCCCAAACCAAAGCCTCATTATTATTAATGACGCTTTGGTTTGTGTCAACACTGAGCCTTAAGTATGGGACCGAATTACAAAAAAGATTTATTGAATTTTTAAAGTTAAATTTGCTTATTCAGCTAGGCACAAGACCACCTGACATTTAAGGCAAGCAAAACGGGCTGTTGCATCATAGCATGCGCATCTCAATCTTTTCTAACAATTAATCTCGAAATTGTCCATTGGTTGGATATGGGATATTATCGAGTAGATAGAGTCCGGTGATTCGTTTGCTTTTTATTCTGACACTTAAGTACTGGCAACACATTAACTCAACATAGCAGACGACCACGCACAATCTTCTTACAATTACTCTCGTAATGATTCACAGGATGATTTTTGAAAGAAATGCGAAATTCTTACTAACCCTGATAAATAATAAATGGCCACTCGGAGTTGATCCAGGTGGCCATCGTTTTGTGAGTTAAAGAGCTTCCTGAATACCTCTATCAATAAGAAGCCGTTTTTCTTCTCAGAAGTCGTGATTTATAAGAATGTAGGTGTAATTGGCGATCCCCAGCATCAAAATTAAAATTCTTACATCCTGAAACATCTCAACTTATGGCAGGAAAGAATACCCAAAGGCCTGCCTCCACCTGAAGATACCATAGTTGTAACCATTGTCTGTGAGGAATTTGATGACGGCTGGGGGAATTATGGCGATCCAGACGTCAGTATGCATTGACCTGGGGGGGATGTGCAGGGGGTGGTCTGTGCAAAATCCTGATGTTTTGAGCGATTTTATGGGTTTAAGAGGTTTCCCCTGCCGGGTTTTGGGTTTGACAAGGTTTTCGACATGAGGTAGAAGTGAGAAACGGTTAATTTGGGGCCGCAGCTTTGTTGGAAGGGGCTTTTCATGGCAGCTTCACGTCAACTCGTCAAAAGCAAATTCCTATCACTCACAGCACGCTCATATCTGCAGGGAATATGTGTTACCAATCTTGCAAGCCAATCTACACGCCTCTATTCCCCGCCATTCTCCTCAATCAAGAGTTCGATCCGGCGGTTTTTTGCCTTGCCCTCCACTGTGTCGTTAGATGCAATGGGTCGCTGAAAGGAGAATGCCCGCGACTCAAAACGAGACTCTTCTATCCCTTTTTCTACGAGGAAGTGTACAATATTAATGGAACGAGCAGAGGCCAGTTCCCAGTTTGTTGCAAATGTCGAGACAAGCTTAAGGCTGATCGGTACATTGTCTGTATGTCCTTCAACTATGATATTCACATTCTTGCGATTCTTGAGTGTCTCTGCTACCTCGGAAAGCACGGATTTCCCTCTGTCAGACAATATTGCGATCCCGGACGGATAGAGTACAGTTGCGGCCACCGTAATCTTGACGCCCGTTGGCACCTGTTCAACCTCGATCTCGGTTTCAGTTGCGAGTTTCTCTTTAAGCGCATCATAGATTTCATGAGTGGACGGGCGGTATGCTATCTCAAACTCGAGATCATTCACGTTTGATCCATAATATGTGATAGTGTTGTGCCGGTGCACCCATTTTCCTTCGCGATTGGATCGGTATTCAATTGGTTCCAAATTTGCAGGAAACACCCATGAATAAGAGATCTTTTCAAAGTTGTCGGGGCTGTTCCAGAGTCCGTAATGGCCGTCAGGTGTCTTAACTTTATCTCGGTAATTACTAAAATTATACACACCATCTTCAGTGACATGCAGGCCAGCTTCAAGTTCAACCCGCTCCATGCCAGCGAAGTTTCTTCCGGGCATTTTCAGAATGGTGTAGCCGTTTTTTGAAACCGTATCCCATGCGTATTCATTAGGGTAGATGTAAAGAAAATCTTTGATATAATCCTCTGTTTTATATCCTTCCCTGTTTCGAAACCACATGTTGTAATTGGAGTAGTCGGTGCGGTTAGTCGTATATATCAATGCGTGCCGGCCATCTTCCTCCAGGAAATAAATTTGCTCTGAAATAACACCTGATGCTTCTGCAAACGATGCAGACGCAAGCAGGCAAAGTGCTATCAATAATTTTTTCAAATGAGCCATTATAAAACCTCCTTTTCTTTTAAGGTAAATTTGAATATTTTCAATCAAATGAATTTTCACGTTTAACCAACATTTCCATCATAAGTTACCGCGAAGAGATGTTCTGTCAATGCCATAGATAACTTAAATTTGGAACTTCTCGGAAAAACACTGGAAGGTCGAAGCGACTCACAACTGTCGACAATGCGTCTTATTTATCCTACTACATTGTTTCGAGGGGTGATCTTGGCCGAAATGCGAAATTCTTACTGACCCTGCAATGTAAGAAAAGCCTACCCTGCTCAGGGTAGGCTTTTTTGTGTCTGATAGATGGTTACGATGTTTAAAATCCAGAAGATCTTATATGGCCAACAGAGCCCCGTTGCAGTGACGAAAGGCCAACCGGGGCCACCTGTGTTATGGTGTTTTCTTTTGTTCTGCCTGGTCAAATGTTTGAAGTGTTAATCAACAACAACTCATAAGAACGCCTGCGGAGTTAATCCTTTTCTGCAGGCAAAGGCACAACAGTCTCCACCTTAATGAGCCATAGAGGTCCTCAAGGGCCTCGGGGATAACGGGGGAGGTGTAGGCCGTTACAGGTTTTCCCTTCTGCCTTCTGCCACCAGAACGCATCGAGTAAAACATGCCTAACGCAGCGCCAAGTTTTCTTTTGCTTCGTTTTCTTTATCGCCACAAAGAAAATGAAGTTGCTGTCGGGCAAACCCGACGGTTTTGCTTTAGTCTTTGTGGTTAAAAGTACTACAAACAGAGCAACAGATCGTTAATCTGTTGCTCTGTTTGTCTACATAGTTTGGACTTTGATCTTGATTCCCGTCTTCCCGTTACTTAACCAGCCAGACAGAAAAAAAACAAGCCCCACATCAATATAATATGGGGTTTGTCAACAATCTGAACAATAAAGTTATGGTCTCGCCTTTGTTTATCAAA
>CAXMTO010000280.1:0-20141 GCA_964196355.1 uncultured Myxococcota bacterium | reverse complement strand
TTTTCTGAAAGTGTTTTCATTGTAACAGCTTGCCACCCCTTCGATTTGACGAGAAATTTTACACAATGTTCACCAAAGGCCAACAGATATGATCACATCCGGAGTCTCACTGCGTTCGCTTACCTGCAGCGTCGCTACCCCTGCAAACATAGACTACTATAGTTCACTGGGGTGCTTCTTGAATATGTAATCATCTTTGCTGGTGAGAAATCCGGGCTAGGCTGCCGCCGTCCGTAACTGCCGAAAAAATAGTGTTATGCTTTCCGCGGTCATCGGTCCATTTTCAAGATGCGCAGCATGCCCCGCCTTTTTAACAAATTGTGTGTGGCCTTGCGGGCAGCTGTTTTTGAGCCGCATGGCAAGATCACAGAATTTTTCATCCTCCCCCCCTGCAATAAAAAGCATCGGGATATCGATGTGTTTTAACCGCTGATACACTGGGGTCTGTGATCCCGTCCCCATCCCCCGCAAACTCAATGCAAGAGCAGAAGGATTATTGCCCAGTCTCTGCCGGCAGGCCTCAGCCAGAAAAGTTTTCCCGAGTTTTTGCTGGCTGGCAAAAAGAGGATGATTCATCCATCGCCGGACAAAAGCCTCGATTCCTTCAGACTCAATAAAAAGGGCAAGTCTTTCGTCTTCTTTTTTTCTCAGCCCACGTTCTTTTTCAGCCTCAATACCGCCTGAGGCACCAATTGTTGCGACGGCAGTGACCCTTGAAGGAAAATCGGCCGCAAAGAGCAGACCCACCCGTCCTCCCATCGAATAACCGCAGATGAAACATTTCTCGATCTGGAGTTGATCCAGTATGTCGGCAAGAACACAATTGCATTTTGAAAAGGTGTACCAGGCAGGATCATCCGGTACTGAGGTCCTTCCATGTCCCGGAAGGTCAATGGAGATGACACAAAAATGATGGCTCAGAAGAGCAGAAAGGCCGGCCATTGTCTGGATTGAACCTGTAAATCCGTGAAGCAGAAGGAGTGCAGGTCCTTTACCTTCGATGTGCACCTGAAAAGAGCTGTCACTAACCCTGATCTTTTTCTCCAGGAAATCAGTCATTCCCAGGAGTCTCCCGCACGGTAGAATTTTCGATATTCCGGCTGACACGCGAAATCAGTTTTTTCTGTAAAGCGACGCTCTCATTGCGGTCTACACAAAGCTCCATCACCCTTGTGCCGGAACTGTCAGCAAGAGTACAAAGTGATGATTCAAATAAAGAGAGACTTTCAAATTTCTGGTAGTCAAGCCCGTACAACTCTGCAGCAGATTGGAACGAGAGTCCGTGGGGTGTCGTGAAAAAAGTGTCAAAATTCGCTTCCCGGCCGTATTGTGAAACGGGAAGAAATGAGAAAATGCCGCCCCCATCATTATTGATCACTATGATGGTGAGATCAAATGTACCGCGCCCGGCTGCAAGCAGTCCACCTATGTCATGTAAAAAAGCAAGATCACCAATAAGCAGGACAGTCTGTCGTCCATTTTTCTGAAAAGAATTTTCTCCGGCTACACCCAGCGCACTGGAAATCACACCATCAATGCCATTGGTCCCCCTATTGCTCAGGACCCGGACTGATTTATTTGACAGCGGTGCAAAGCTGTCTATGTCACGAATGGGCATGCTGCTTGACAAAAAGAGGTCACAGTTATCCGGTAACAGAGCCGGAAGAGCTGCACCGACGGCAGGTTCGAGAAGTGCAGTGTTATGCTCAAATTCTCCAGCAAGTGTCTGTTTTGCGACCTGCTCCGCCTGTACCCATGTATCAAACCAGGCCCTCTCTTTCCGCACAAAACCTCTGCTTCCTAGGGCTTCATTGAGTTGGCTGAAAAGCTGTGCCGGATCATAGCATAAAAGCTCATCTGCGAGATGATCAGGGTCGTTCCATCGCTGCTCTCTGTCTACGCTGATGTGTCGGCACTGGTCATGCTCTAGAGCCCATATTCTTGCTGCTTTGCCTGTCAGCGTTGCTCCGATGCGTACTATACAGTCAGGAGCCATACGTGTGCCAAAAGCACTATTTCGCAGCAGTAGATCTCCGGTTGAAATCAACCCCTTTTCCCCTGTATGGCAACCAAATCGTAGTTGAGAAAGGGGGTCGGCAATGACAGGCCATGCAGCGATTTTCGAAAAACGGACAACCTCCTCACAAAAACTACTGGCGGAATCCTGTTCACCACAAAGCAGAACACCCCTTGCCTGTTCTTTGATCAGCTGACAAAGTCCCTGTATTAACCGCTCAGGAACTTTGTCGGACTGAGAGAAGACACGGGTATAGGCAAAACCCTCTCTTCTTCCCTGATTGACGGAAGGAGATAGCTTTTGCAGTCTTGCTGCCTCTTCACTATTTATTTCAGGAGTAAGAGGTTCCCTGAAGGGCAGGTTGAGATGGACGGGGCCTTTGATTTTTCCCTGCGCAATGGAGGCAGCTCGAGCACCCAGCCCTCTAACAGTCCTTAGGATTAAGTCATTTGGCTCTGGCAGGGGAGCTTCCGCAAACCATCGCGTATGGTGTCCAAAGAGATGGGTTTGCTGGATAGTCTGCCCTCCACCCCATTCACGAAGTTCTGCGGGGCGATCTGCCGTGAGAACGACAAGAGGTACCCTGCCATACCAGGCCTCTATTACTGCAGGGTAAAAGTTAGCGGCTGCTGTCCCTGAAGTACAAAATAAAACTGTAGCCTTACCACTCGCCTTTGCCAGACCCAGTGCGAAAAATGCAGCAGATCGCTCATCAAGATGAACCCATGGCTGAAGTTCAGGAACCAGTTGACTTGCAATTGCAAGGGGAGCCGATCGTGATCCCGGACAAATACAGATATGGTCCATACCGGCCCGGGAAAACTCTGTTAAAAGTGCCCTGCAAAAAGCAATGTTCGCATTGGGAGAACTGGAAAGACTGCCCTTTTCAGATATGGGGAAAGTCATGAACCGACCTCCAAAATAGCCGAAAAAGCGGCTTTCATTTTGAGCTCGGTTTCCCTGAGCTCCTCCTCAGGAACAGAACCTGAAACAATACCGGCTCCAGCGTGGAGATGTGCTCTGTTACCCCTGAGAAGTGCAGCACGGAGGGCAATGGCGAAGTCTCCTTCACCTCTATCGTTGACCCAGCCGACGGGGCCTGAATACCACCCGCGTTCCAGATTTTCATTTTTAGAGAGCCATTCCAGTGCTTTTTGTCGAGGTGTCCCACCGACAGCTGGTGTAGGATGAAGATCCCCCAGTATTTCGAGTATAGAGATATCCTTGCCCGTGTGTACGGTACCAAAAATCTCACTGTAGAGATGCTGAATCCCGGGAAGCTCAAGAATAGAGGGCTTTGATGGGATAGAAAGGCTGATGCAGTATGGTTCAAGCGCCTGGCGAATGGCGCGGGTGACGATAGCATGCTCGTGCTGCTCTTTTTCGCTTCCCAGCAGCGCCTTTTGAAGTTCCAGATCCTCCTCCGGAGTGGTTCCGCGTCGCATTGACCCCGCAAGGGGCCCGGAAAGAAGTTCTTTCCCTCGCAGGGCGAGTAATCTTTCCGGAGTTGCTCCCAGAAAAGAAACCCCGCTCATGGAAGCAGCAAAAATAAAACAGCTGGGATAGTTCTCCCGCAAATTATGCAGTACCCGGGACGCTCTGAAAGGCGTCTTCTGGTGAACATCACAGCATCTTGAAAGAACGACTTTCTCCAGACCACCTTTTTCGATCAAATCAATCGCCTGTTCTGCAGCCTGCAGATAATGCTGCTCAGAAAATCTCGGCTCTAAACTGACAGAAGTTTCAAGGCCATCCCGGTTCTTCTGTTCTGGTGGATTCTCCAGATGCTCTTTCAGCCATGCAAGGCGGCGCTGCATCCGATTGAGTAGAGCCTCGGCAGACGAATTGCCGTTAATGGCAAGATGCAGAGAAAGACGAAGACGCACCCCGGTTTCCGATTCATGTCTTGTCAGTAAAAGTTCTGGCAGGACAAGTCGCGAAGCAGGAAATCTCATCCAGTGCGAATCAGATCTTGCCGCATGATCGCTGAAAGCAAAGCCCCCCATCAAAAGAGGTCTCTCTTCAGCTTCCTGTCCATATCCGACCAGACAGGCGTCATAAAAGAGTTCCCGGACGGCAAGGCTGGCATCATGGAAACGGGTTATCCCCTCAGCCTCAACCTGAGCGCTCCTTCCCAGTGCAAAAAAAGCCTGGCGGCGATCGGGATGTTCTCCAAAAAAACGTTCTTCATTTTCTGCAGCAGAAAAAAGGGCGAGAAAATCAAGATCATCCATCGGTTGCTGCCAGCCAAAAATGATCTCTTTCTGAAGAGATCTCGCTCTATTGCAAGCCTCATCCAGGTGAACTTTCAGCTGACGGGCTGTATCAGGTTTGAAAATTTCCATAATACTGACAAAATCCTGTGATAAAATAATGCTCACTCTTCAAGTAGCGAGATCATTTGGTATGATCAAATACGAATGTTGCATTTTCTCTGAGGTTGGACAAAGTCTAATGGGTCCCGGTCGATATAAAATTGCAATTTTTTCCTTCTTGTCAATCCACATCGACGCGCCACAGTTACCTGCTCAGCAGAAAAGAGGGACAAATTACCACAATACAGCAATTTTGATAGCATTTTTTATCTGCGGGGACAACTCGCTAAATGGCTGTAAACCTTTATTAAATTATGAGGTGGGGGATCAGGTGTTTACCGTTTGCCCTTTATAAATCGTGGTCCAAGAGTACACTTATTATTCTTCATCCATGAACATTCTTTTTTTCAAAGTAAAATATCCGCCTGCTACCCTGGTCAAAACAGTCACCAGACAAATAGAGACAAAACAGTATGCCAGCTGCACAAAAGAGTCAGGAAACAGACAAAAGAGCACGAGAAAAAGTACTGTCTCTGTTCCTTCCGCAAGCCCGGCCAGGTAATAAATCCCTTTATTGGGATACACTGTTCTTTCGATTCCGCGCCGTTCCGCCATTATAGCAAAGGCAAGAAAACTCGATCCTGTGCCTATAAACGAGAAGAGCAGGGCGGCAGCTGCAAGGCTGTTTTTCCCCGGTTCAGCCAGAGCAAAACCGAAAACGACTGCACCATAAAAAATAAAATCGAGCACAATATCGAGGAAAGCACCACTCTCCGTGGGACCAGCCAGTCTGGCGACTTCTCCATCGAGACCATCAGCCACTCTGTTGAACACTATACAGACAAGGGCAATCGAGTACCACTTCATGGTAAGAGCCGGCAAACAGAAGATTCCTACCACAAAACCAGAAAGAGTAATCTGATCAGCCTTAACCCCCACATGGTGTAGAAAAAAGGCTCCCTTAGACAGCGGCTTTTTTACCAGCCTTAAGGTCCATCGATCAAGCACAGTATTTCTCTTTTCATTTTATATTTAACCCCGCCTTCCAGCGCCGACAAATAATAGAAAGACAAAGAGCACAGAGGAAACAGGGATAGAATTTTTTTCTCTGTGCTCTCTGTGTCCTCTGTGGTTTAAGTTTTTCTTGTTTTTTATTGTAGTGTTTTTGGAGTAAGGTACTAAAAAAGTTCCAAAAACCGCTGCTCGGAGTCGGTCGTGCCTATAAGGATAAGTTCATCTTCACCGTCAAGCGGTAATGCCGGGTCCGGGCCAACCACCAGGCCCTCTAGTCTTTTCAGGGCCACCACACTGCAGCCGGTGGATTCTCTGATATTGCTCTTGATAAGAGTCTTTCCTACCAGGGATTTTGGTACAGGTAAATTAAAGACATTAAGGCCCTCTGTGAACATCGATATTTCATCAGGGTTAAGAACATTTATAATACTATTTGCCCCCATTGAAGCATAGGATAATACCAGGTCAGCCCCAGCCATGTGCAGTTTGGAAACGCTCCGTTCGTTGGTCGCCCGGGTGATGATCTGAATCTGAGGTCGAAGCTGACGACAATAAAAGGTCAAATAGATATTAATCGCATCATTATGGGTGGTAACAATAACCGTCCTCGCCTTTTTAACCCCGGCCCTCTCCAGCACATCAAGGTCTGCGGCGTCACCATTGATAAAATTTTCGCCTTTGCCGGCAACAAGAGTAGGTCTTTTTTCAATAATTCTATACCTCATCCCCTGCCGCTCAAGTGTCTCTGCGACAGCGAGCCCGACACGGCCGCCCCCCAAAATCAATACGGAAGTGTCTGAAACATCAGAAACGGTAAAAACATTTTCAAAGGAATCCAGCTGTTCCATAGTTCCGGCAAGTAAAAGTACTGTTGTTGATTTGATCAATGTCTGTGGACCGGGAATTTCGAATTTCCCCTTTTCCCAAAGACCTATGACGATAGCCCCGGTCTTCTCTCTGATGTCGGTATCGACAAGAACTTTCCCCCCCAGAGAAGTCTGGGCAGTAGAAATCTCTGCTATATGCAATTTATCGAAACTCGAGACGATATTAATCGCTCTCCCCAGCCCATATGTACGCTCCCCCATCAGATTTCCCAGCATCTTCATAAATTGAAAAACACGTGTGTTGCCGGGAAACTCCAAGATATCAAGAGAATGACTGTTATCAGCGCTGGCTACAATGGGGACCATACCGGTGATCTCTCGTACTGTAAACGCAACTGAAGTATTGACCAGATCATCTTTTGTGGCAACGACAAGTGCGGCGTTTTCCACACGGAGGCGAAGATAAGTGTCAGGGTCGTCGGGGGCCCCGACTACCACTCTATATCCCTTATCGTGTAGCTCCATAGCCTGCTGCGAATCATCTGCCAACAAGACATATTCAAGTTGCCGCCTATGCAGTTTGCTGATCAGTTTTTTTGTAATAGGGTCGAGATGTATTATGATAACATGATCTCTTGTTTCCTTCGGCAGCTCCCGGGGAGTCAGGCTGTCAGATTGTGCCTCAAGCCAGGGAGCGTAGAAAAACTGGATAAAGGAAAAAGGCAGCATGATAAGCAGCAGAACAACTCCTGAAATCAATACCAGGAGAGTAAAAAGCAGACCAAGATCTGTTGAGAAGGTAATATCACCAAACCCAAGAGTCGACATGACAGTCAGGGTCCAGTAGAAACCGGTTATCCAGCTGAACTCTCTCCCCTCATGAAGCATGATCACATGGAACCCCACGCTGTACAAGGATATGATGGCTACAATAAAACCAAAAAACTTCGCCAGCAAAACCATGTTTCGCTTGGTTGTCTTGTTCCGAAAGAAAAACAGCATCTGAGATGGCAGATATTTCATGTTATAAAATGGGTGAAGCAGAAGTTTGGCAAGCGTTTTTCATAAATATCATGGTTATCTTCTCTATAAAAACAGTAACAAAAAACCTGGCCCATTATCCTAAACTTGGCCGACAAAGTCAATACACGCTCTTTGCAACAGTTATACTCCTCTTTTCAATGCCCGTGGAGAACAAAAAGTACATTTTGAAGTACTGATTTATGTGTTCACATTTCTTAATTTCAATTGATTTCTATCTAATTTTCAAATAGCCTACCTGAAACATGCCGGGAATGGACGTTTTCTCTTAAGAGTATCTTGAAAAATTTGAGATTAACGAGGAGTCAGGATAAAAGAGTACAGTAACGATGGTTTCACATCTGAATGACAAGGAACAAAATGAGTCCCAAAAAAATAGGAGTCCTTATTGGCGGCTCCGGCCTGATAGGCGGTACTATTGTTAACTACTACAAGACCCAACACTCTGAAACAGTTGACATCCGTGCCCCCAGCAGTAAAAAAGTCTCTATTAGAGAAGAGAACGATATTCGCAGTTACCTGTCTGAGGTCAGACCTGACTTTGTTATAAATGCCTCAATGGCCAACCTGGCCTCAAGTGGGCAACTGGCATTCGAAGTGAACTTTCTCGGCCCTCTCAACCTGGCACGGGCAGCAGCCGCACTTGAAATTCCCTATATTCATATCAGCTCCGCAGCATCCCTGCCATCCGGAATCGATCTGAAGGAAGAAGATACCCAGCCGCTCTCGCCAAAGTTGAACAACTATGCCAAATCTAAACTGATGGCCGAAGATACCCTACGTTTGATGGCCAAACAGGAGGGGCTCGATTATTCCTGCGTCCGGCTCGCTATTGTATATGGTGCACACGACCATAAAATCCAAGGTTTCCATCGACTGCTTTTCTCCATTGCTGATCAGTCCATGCCTGTTCTCTTTACCAAAAAAGGGACACTGCACTCCTATTCAAACGCCAGAAAACTCCCTCATTTCATCAACCATATGCTTGAAAACAGGGAAGAATTCCGAGGTATTACCTGCCACTTCGTCGACAGAAATCCAGTGGATCTTGCCAACCTCATACTCACCATAAAAACATACCTGGAACTCAGCTCTCCAAGAGAGGTATATATCCCTTATGTTATCGCAAATACTGGGAAAAAAATATTGTTCTTTTTATTACGTTTTTTAAGAAAATTCGGTTTAAAAGCAGACCTTCCTCCGGAACTGATGTTTCTTGACAATTTCTATAAATCACAGGCACTCTCGACAGCACGTCTGGAAGCATCCTCATTCATCGATCCAGCGCCTGAAGAGACTATTTTTACACGGCTGCCGGATCTGGTCACCTATTATCTCACCAGATGGAGTTACCAGAACCTTATCACCAGCTATGATGAGAGCCTGCAGTTCAAAGAGTCGGTATCAGAAGCATTTAACCACAACCCTGTTGAATTGCTTAAATCTGTACATGCCAAGAGTATAGGCCCTTTCCGGGAAATGAAAAAGGATTAAGTCTGGTGGAGTTTTTCATTTTTATATCTGGTACAGATGGTTGGTTCCCACTCTTCCAATTATTAATACAAATCGGGCCAACACCCCACAAGGGGGTATAAGTACCATGGTGATATATCTAACAACATAATTTCAAGAGACATTCCTCGGTTTCTTGTTTTTTCTTACAGAAGTTCAGGAGTAAGGTACTAATGAATATTGATCCTGCAACAATCACCCAGTTCATCAAATATGGACTGGCAGGGGGGCTAGCCACTGTCACTCATATCACCGTTTTTCACCTCGTTGCCTGGAAAATTTTCCCGTCTCTACAGGAAAAAGATCATGCTGTGCGTTTTTTCAAAATTTCCATCCAAAAGGTAAATGATGCGCAACGCGCAAGAAACTCAGTGGCCAGTAACTTTATTGCCTTTCTCGTTTCCAATATGGTTGCCTATATCACCAACATCCTCTGGGTTTTTGAAGGAGGGAAGTATCATTTTATTATCGAAATTCTCATGTTTTATGCCGTTTCCGGAATTAGTGTTTTTCTTGGAACCATGCTAATGGGATTTTTAATCAACAGGTTCGGAATACTTACCACCTACGCCTTCGGTTCCAATATATTCACCGCGGTCATGATCAACTATGCAGTGAGAAAATTCTTTATTTTTCATGGGTAGGCATTGGAGTATGTTCAGATACAGACCTTGCCGAGAACTCGTAATACTTGAGACTCTCATCCTGCTTACTATCAGTATCCTGTCAACAACCTCCTGTACGCAGCGGTCCGATCAGCATACGGAAGCCCCCCTTGAACTTCCCGGTCAATTTTCCATTTCAGGAAATGGCACCACCGGTGCTCAGTGGTGGATGGATCTGGAAGACCCTGAGCTTGCCACCCTCATCGAGCACGCGCTCTCCGACAATTTCTCTCTCCTTATTGCCAGAGACCGTCTTACAGAGGTAAAGGCCTCCGCCAGGCAGGCCGGAGCACTCCTCAGCCCTACCGTTGAGGGCCGCACCAATGCAACTGCAAGACAAAACCACAATACCGGCAGCAGTGCAGATACCCTGCTGTTTGAACTTGCAGCCTCCTATGAAGTAGATCTCTGGGGGCGACTCGCGGCTACAAGGGATGCTGCTGTTCTAGACAGTCAGGCCACCGAAGCTGATCTGCATACAGCAGCCACCTCTATTGCAGCTGAAGTGGCCCAGACATGGTATCGTATCGTTGAGACCACGCTGCAACTGCAACTTGTGCAAAAACAAAAAGAGACCAATGGCCATGTTCTTGAACTGATTACCGTCCAATTTCGTTCTGGACAGGCCGGAGTGGCTGATGTACTCCAGCAACGTCAACTCGTTGAATCAAACAGGGCTGAACTTACCGGTCTCAGGAGGACGCTCAAGCTCTTTGAACATCAGCTTTCTCTTCTTCTGGGAGAGGTCCCGGGCAGCTATGCCTTTCCTCAAGTTTCTGTACTGCCTGCTTTGCCCCCTCTGCCGGATACCGGGCTGCCAGTCAATTTAATAACGAAACGGCCTGACATCAGAAGCAGTTTTTTTCAGCTCCAGGCCGCAGACAAACGAGTGGCGGCGGCAGTCGCCAACAAACTGCCAAAGCTCAGTATTTCTGGAGAACTTTATACCTCCGGAAGTCAAGCCAGTGACCTGTTTAACAACTGGTTTACCAGCCTTATCGCCAATTTGGCAGGCCCCATCATTGATGGCGGCTTTCTCCAGGCCGAAGTCGAGAAACGTCAAGCCGCTGCAAGACAACGCCTGAACCAGTACGGCCAGACAATCCTCCAGGCAATCAGCGAAGTTGAAGATGCGCTCATCCGGGAAAAAGCACAAATAGAAATTTTGGAGAATCTTAATGTTCGGCTGGATCTTGCAGCACAGACCCTGAACCACGTAACGATCCGCTACAGATCGGGTGCGGAGGATTACCAGCGAGTTCTACTGGCTCTGCTCTCTCACCAGGAACTCCAGAGAAAAATCATCGAATCAAAACGGTTGCTGATAAACTACAGAATAGATCTCTATCGTGCTCTGGGAGGGCACACTTTTTAGCAGGGCAAAATTGATAAAGCCAGAATAATTATTAAATTCAATATCGTCGTTAAAACCAGTGCTATGAATGTGGATCGAGAAATAACACAATTAAACAAAACACCAGCTTCCCAGGATGGCAAAAAAAGAAAAAGTAGAATTGTACCCCTCCTCTTTCAGCTCTTCTTTTCTCTGGTTGTACTCGGATGTGGTGCTGCCGTCGCCACCTACTATCTCAAAACTGCACCACAGGCAAACCCACGAAAAAGAGCACCAAGTCCCTTAACTGTTCAGGTTCAGTCAGCAAAATACATGGACCACCAGGTGATTATCGATGCGATGGGCACAATCATAGCGGCACAGGATATTATCCTCACTTCACAGGTTAAAGGTGAGGTCGTGGCAATAAGTGAAAATTTTGTTCCCGGTGGTTTTATTGATAAAGGCCACCCTCTTCTGACAATTGACCCCACTGATTACGAACTTACTGTCCAGGAGCGAAACAGCGATGTCGCCAAAGCACAAAGTGACCTTGCCCTTGAAATGGGTAACCAGCTCATTGCCAAAAAAGAGTTTGAAATTCTGGGGGAGAAGGCATCCAATACCGAAAAACACCTTATTCTCCGAGGCCCCCAGCTCGATCACAAAAAAGCTGCACTTGGAGGGGCCAGGGCCAAACTGAACCAGGCAGAACTGGACCTTAAACGGACCAGGATCGATGCGCCTTTCAACACAGTCATCCTGTCCCGTTCAGTTAATATCGGTTCGCAGATTTCAGCAACCACCCCCCTGAGTCGCCTGGCTGGAACAGATGAGTTCTGGCTGAAACTCTCAGTGCCACTTGAGCAACTGCAATGGATAGACATCCCCGGTGACACTTCGTCCCTCGGATCCAGAGTAAAAATCAGAGTAGTCGAAAACCGTAACAGCTCTGGAATCCGAATGGGCAGAGTCATTCGTCTCGCCCCGGATCTTGAAGAACAGGGTCGAATGGCGGTACTCTACGTTTCAATCAAAGACCCGCTCTGCAGGCTTGCCGAAAACAGAAATAAACCAAAACTGCTCATGGGTTCATATGTCAAGGCGGAAATTGAGGGGATCCGGCTTATGTCCGCAGTTGCCATCAAGAGAAGCCATATTCATAACTCTGATACTCTCTGGCTCTTCTCCGAAGACAACACGCTCATCCCACGTAAAATAGATATTACCTTTAGAAACAGAGAGTACGTTTTTATCTCTTCAGGAGTCTTTGAAGGTGAGAAAATCATAATTTCCCCGCTCTCTGTTCCGGTCAAAGGAACATCCGTTAAGCTCTGGCAGCCCAAAAGCAACAGTGATGATTCAAAAAAAACCATGCGTTCCTCCGTTAAAGTCAACGAAATGCGAATGGAGGCAAAACCTTGATTGCACCCGCTGCTTCAAAAGGAGGCATAATAGCATGGATGGTGCACAACAGGGTCACTCCAAACCTGCTGATGATAGTCCTGCTGCTTGGCGGATTTCTCATGTCTTCAAAGATCAAACAGGAGGTCTTCCCTTCGTTTGAACTCGACATCATAAGTATCAGGGTGTCCTATCCCGGTGCCGGTCCTGAGGAAGTAGAACAGGGTATCATCCTCGCTATCGAGGAGGCTGTTCAGGGGATCGAAGGCATAAAAGAGATAAACGCCACCGCCCAGGAGGGCAGTGCACTTGTCAGGGCCGAACTGCTTGAAGATGCCAATCCCCAAAAAGTGCTCCAGGATATCCAGCAGGAAGTTGACAGGATCAGAAGCTTTCCCGTGGACACTGAAAATCCCGTTGTATCTCTGGCAGCTCGAAAAAGAGAGGTGGTTCGCCTCAATATTTTTGGGGACATTTCTGAACGTGGTCTGGTGGAAACTGCCAAGAAAGTACGAGACAGACTGCTGCAAAACAGAGGGATTACTCAGGTTGAACTCCGCGGAGCAAGAAATTATGAAATCACTGTCTCGGTCCCCCCTGAAAAGCTCCGAATGTACAATCTTACCCTGGCCGAAGTTGCAGAAATTATCAAAATGCGATCAATAGAGGTTCCCGGGGGAAAAGTTGAAACAGATGGTGGAGAGATTCTCCTCAGAGTACGGGACAGGCGGGTCTGGGCAGATGAATTTGGTCGTATTCCCATAGTCACCAACTCCGGTGGTACAATTCTCTATCTTGAAGATATCGCAGAGGTACAGGAAGGATTTGAGGATTCGACCCGTTTTGCAACCTATAACAGGATGAGCAGCATAGAGCTTCGTATCAGCAGAGTCGGAGATCAGACACCAATTTCTGTCTCCAGAGCGGCCCATACCGCTATGGCGGAAATTGAAGCGGACCTCCCCCCTGCCGTCGGGTGGGCCTTTTCCAGTGACCGCTCTAAGATTTACAAACAGCGGTTGGAGCTTTTACTGAAAAATGGTCTCATCGGCCTGACACTTGTCCTGATTCTGCTTGGATTTTTTCTCGAATTAAAACTTGCCTTCTGGGTGACCATGGGAATTCCTATCTCTTTCATGGGAAGCCTGCTCTTTCTGCCCTTCTTTGGTGTCTCCATAAACCTGATCTCCATGTTCGCATTCATCATTGCTCTTGGTATCGTTGTCGACGACGCCATAATAGCTGGGGAGAACATCTACGAGTATCAGCAGCGCGGCATGAGCTTTATCGAAGCCGCCATCCAGGGTGGCCGGGATGTAGCCGTCCCCATAGCGTTCAGTATTCTCACCAATATTGCTGCCTTTCTTCCCCTGGCTTTTGTACCCGGTGTTATGGGTAAGGTGTGGATTGTCATCCCAATGGTGGTCATTACCGTATTTCTTCTTTCATGGGTGGAAGCACTCCTGATTCTTCCCTCCCACCTGGCCCACACTAAACCCAATAAACGCAACCCGGTCAGCAGACTTTTACACAGTTGGCAACAAAGCTTTGGACGCCTTACTGTAAAATTCATTCATCAGGTTTACGGACCTGTGCTCAACGTAATCCTGCGCTATCGATTTTTTACCGTCTCGTTTCTTGCAGCGATATTTTTAATCACAGTCGGTTATGTGAAAAGTGGTCGTATCAGTATGATTCTCATGCCCAGGGTAGAATCGGACAGAGCCGTTGTCACAGCCACCCTCCCCGTTGGCAGCCCCGTTTCGGCAGTAAACCGGGTACACGATCTGCTTTTGAACGGGATTGAAAAGGTTGCCGCCTCTCATGGTGGTAAACAACTCCTGGAAGGCATATCCTCTCTTATTAATGAAAACAGTATTGAAATCAACGCATATCTCACCTCACCCGACATACGCCCTTTAAGCACCAAAGCAGTTACCAAACTGTGGCGGAAAGATGTTGGTACCATCGCTGACGTCAAATCGATTCGCTATGAATCCGACAGGGGAGGCCCGGGAAGAGGTGCATCAATCTCTGTTGAGCTCAGCCATCGTGATAGAGGCGTGCTGGACAGGGCCAGTAAAGTGCTCGCAGAACAACTAGCAGAATTTCCTTCCATCAAAGACGTTGATGAAGGTTATGCTCAGGGAAAGATCCAGTTTGATTTCAAGGTGAATGGATTTGGTGCAAGCCTCGGCCTTAACAACACAGAAGTCGGCAGACAGGTACGCAATGCGTTTCAGGGCGTCATTGCCCTGCGTCAGCAGCGTGGCAGCGATGAGGTAACAGTCAGAGTCAGATTTCCTGAAGACCAGAGGGTGAGTGAATATGACATAGAATCTCTGCTGATCTCCACCCCGGCATCAACCTTTGTCCCCTTAAGTGAGATTGCTACCACCAAGCAGGGGCGTGCATACACAAGTATAAGCAGACGTGACGGTCGTCGAACGGTAACGGTTTCTGCAAATGTTGACCCCATAAACCAGTCATCAAGAATACTGACTGCCCTGAATACAACTCTGCTCCCTGACCTGGCCAAGACTTTCCCAGGCTTAACCCATGGATACAAAGGGAGGCAGGCCGATCGAAAAGAAAGCCTCAAAAAACTGGGTCAGGGATTTATCTTCACTCTGGGATCAATCTATTTTCTGCTCGCCATACCGTTTCGCAGCTACGTACAGCCAGTTGTCGTCATGGTTGCTATTCCGTTTGGCATGATAGGGGCGGTAATCGGACATCTTATCATGGGCTACAATCTGAGCCTTATGAGCATGATGGGTATAGTCGCCCTGTCCGGTATTGTGATCAATGATTCACTGATCCTGATAGATTATGCAAACAAGCAGAGAGTAAAAGGTGCTCCGCCTCTGGAGGCGATCAGGCTCGCCTCCCTGCGACGCTTTCGCCCTGTCATCCTGACCACACTGACAACTTTTGGCGGCCTTGCTCCGATGATGCTGGAGACCTCAAGACAGGCACGGTTTTTAATTCCCATGGCGATCTCACTTGGATTTGGTATCGTCTTTGCGACGGTAATTACTCTTGCCCTTGTGCCCTCGCTCTACCTCATCGTTGAAGAATTTAAGATGGTGACAAAAGGAGCCTGAGTAGTCCGCTACTTGACATCCTGCACAGAATCGGAAAGTATAGAAGCAACTTTCAGAGGAAACAGCTTATTTATAAAAAATGGAACTAATCACCTTACTCGCCTTGGCCACAGCTGCCGGTTTTGTGTTCAACAAGATAACCGGCAAGGCCGATAAACAGAAGACTCCGGAGCAAAGGGAGCTCAGGTATAGCCAGGATATCGTGGCCCGCCAGATTCCGGATAATAAGTCTGAGTTCGACATCTCATCTATTGATGTGCTGCCGGAGTACAGACTTATAAAAGGGCTGGTGGAGAAACAATTCCCTCTCATTTTTATTACCGGTGGCGCCGGAACGGGAAAAAGTACCTTAGTACGATGGATGATGCATCAATTCAAAGGCTCTGTCCTTCTTGGAGCTCCCACCGCTCTGTCCGCTATTAACATCGGTGGAAAAACGCTGCACTCCCTCTGTCAGCTCCCACCCGACTGGATCGTTAAAAAAGATATCCAGCATGCCCCCCAGCGAAAGGAAATCCAGGAGGCGAAGCTACTCATCATAGACGAAATATCGATGGTCACAGCAAACCTGCTGGACGGGGTGAGCGGCTTTTTGCGATTAAATAGAAATGTTGACAAACCTTTTGGCGGCCTCCCGGTTTTGATGGTGGGAGATATGTTTCAACTACCGCCGGTTGTAAAAGAGTCCTCCCGTTCACTGTATCAGAGTATTTATGGCTCTGCAAAATTCTACAACGCCAAATGTTTGAGAGAAACAACCTATTATGCGATAGAGTTCAATAAAACCTACAGACAATCCGATCAGCATTTCGTCAATGTTTTGAGCAGATTAAGAGAGGGTGTCGATTTATCCCAGTCTTTGGCCGAACTCAATGCAGAGTGCTCCATATCAAACACGCCCCAGGATAAAGCAGTCTGGCTCTCTCCAAGAAACAATGAAGTCGCCGCCCGAAATATCAGGGAACTGGCCAGAATAAACTCTCCCGCCAGAACGTACAAAGGGCACCCTATCGGGCAATTCAAGAATACCCAGCTGCCGGCCCCTATGGAACTGACACTCAAACTTGGCGCACAGGTGATGTTTACGAAAAATGACCCGGCAAAGCGATGGGTCAGGGGAAGTGTAGGCATTATTCAAAGAATGCTCGATGAAAAAATATTTATCCAGCTTGCTGATTCAAATACGATTGTAGATGTGGGGAGGTCAACGTGGACTGAATACCAAAACCGGTGGAATTCTCAGACTAGCACAATTGAACGGTCAGCGATCGGTTCCTATAGCCAGTTCCCACTGCTTCTCGCATGGGCCATTACCATCCATAAAAGCCAGGGAAAAACCATTGAACGAGTACATCTTGATCTGGGTGGCGGCGCCTTCGAAACGGGGCAGACTTACGTTGCACTCAGCAGATGCCGATCCTTTAAAGGATTATCCATGGCAAGGCATCTCACGACTTCTGATATTCTCGTAGATTTTGAATCCAAACAGTTCTACGATCACTTACGAAACCTTATCAAAAACTTACCCCCTGACCAAATGATGGCGAATCTGGGTATAAACTAACCCATATCTCCCGTCAAGCTTTCGGTTGGTTCCGTTTTCTCTTCCAGTTTCTGTTTCTACCTTACCACCGTGGAAGGCTCCATGATCTCATCAAGTAGAATTTTGTTCGCCCTCTTTGATACTCCCTCATGCATTAAACCTATCGGTTATGTACAAAAAGCTATGAACAACCGTTTTGCGATTCCCGAGCCAGATGGAATGAAACCTTCTTAAAAAGGTTGACACATGAACATATCTGTTCTACAAAGAGCCATGATTCCAAATAGAGAACAGGGTTCTAAATGGCGAACGTCGGTGTTGTATGCGAATTAACAAATCCGCGGCAAGGACCATTGATATTATCGAATTGTTAGCTGAAAGAGGAAAATCTTTAACTCTTACTGAAATCAGCAAAGCTTTAGATCTCCCCAAAACGAGCTCATTCGATATTATTTCCACTCTAATAGAGAGGAAAATTCTCGAGTACGACAATAAGCAATTTAAAACCATTCAACTTGGGTTAAAACTCTTTGAAACTACTCTTTTAGCTTTAGGGAAAACAGATCTTCATCGGGTGGCGCGCCCGTATCTTGACCAGTTGCTTGAAAACACCGGAGAGACGGTCTATCTGGGTGTAGAAAATAATGGTGAGATCATTTATCTCGAAAAAGCGGAGGGGTCTTCAGCGGTTCGTTTTTCTGCAGAATTAGGCACAAGGCGCCCTGTTTACTGTACAGGACTTGGTAAATCAATCTTAGCGGCCCATACCGATGCGAAAGTGAGACAAATTGTAAGAGGTGATCGGCTGGTTCCTTTCACAGAGAACACGATCACCACCTTTGACAAACTGATGAAGGAAGTTAAAGCAGTCCGAAAACGTGGCTATGCCACTGATAATGAGGAAATTGCAGAGGGTATTTTTTGTGTCGCAGCACCGGTCTACGATACTTCAAATAAACCCATCGCCGCAATCAGCATCGCCATGAGTCCTTCATCTGCAGATAAAGAAAGATTGGGCGCTCTTGTTTCTGAAACAGCATTGAAAATTTCCAGAAGACTAGGATTTTCAAAAGCCCAGTTATTTTTTTGTTAATTGCACAATTGTTAATTAGACAGATTTTTTTTACGACATCATCAATCGTAACCTTCGGGACAGCAAAGCCTTTAAAAATCCCGTGCAAGTGAGAGAGAAAAGACAATGTTCAAACTAAAAAAAAGTAAGTGCACGAATTGCAGACTATGCATGCTGGCATGTACATCCGCACATCAGCCGGATATGCAGAGCACCAAATTTGCCAGAATTCATATCGAAGATGCCTGGCCGGAGGCCAGCGGTATCAATGTGTGCCTGGCATGTAAGGAACGAGAATGTATTCAGGTTTGCCCGGTAGAAGCCCTCACCTGGGAAGGGCATGTGGTTTTAAATATAGACCTGTGCATAGAATGCGGTGAATGTGTGGCAGCCTGCCCGGTTAAAGGTGTGCAAGTTCACCCTACTGGCGGGTATCCGCTTATATGTGACACATGCGATGGTCACTTTTCGTGCGTGAAAACCTGCCCTACCGGGGCTATTGCAAGGAGATAGACCATGACGTGGAAAGGATATGCAGGCAAAGTACTTGAAGTTGATCTCACTTCTGGACACATTGAAAGTGTTGAGCTCGATAAGGACATGGCCGAAAAATATGTTGGCGGCAAAGGTTTTGGTATTCATACTCTCTATAACAGACTCCATGCAGGGTGTGATCCACTCTCACCTGAAAACATGCTGGTGTTTGCAACGGGTCCTCTGACCGGGACCTCGGCTCCGGCATCGGGAAGGATGGAGCTGTGTACCAAGAGTCCTGCAACGGGATTGTGGCTGGATTCCAATGCCGGCGGGAGTCTTGGCCCGGAGCTGAAATACGCCGGCTACGATGCGGTAGTGATTACCGGGGCATCTGCATCACCCGTAATGCTCCTCATTGAAGACGAAGCGGTCTCACTGATTCCAGCCGACAGCTACTGGGGGCTGGATACAATTGAGACACATAAGCGGCTTAAAGATGTTTATTCCACAGACCACCGAATTGCCTGCATCGGGCAGTGCGGCGAGCTTCTCTCTCCATTGGCCAATGTTCTCTCGGAATACCGGTCGTTTGGACGAGGAGGCGCCGGGGCGGTCATGGGCTCCAAAAAACTCAAGGCGATGGTTGTCAACGGATCCGGTTGTATAAAGACGTCTGACAGTGGTGAATTTTCAAGAATGGTCCGTGAATCAACCAATGAGCTAAGCAATTCACCGGACACCGGCGCCGCCAAACCTGAGTTTGGCACCAACGTAATCCTCTCTCTCATGGATTATACCGGTATCCACCCCACAAAAAATTTCCGCCAGTCTACGCTCGAAGATGAACCTGTGGATGAACATGACGTTCGGAAATATTATGAACGCCACCGCGCCTGTTTTTCCTGCACCATCAGATGCAGCAAGATTGCCAAGGTTAAGGAGGGACCGTTCAAAGGCGCACTCACTGAAGGGCCTGAATATGAGACTGTCTGGTCATTCGGAGCCCATTGCGGCAACACAGACGTTGCTTCCATTATAAGAGCGGAACAGCTGTGCGATGAATACGGTGTGGATGCAGTTTCTACAGGAAACGTAATCGGTTTCCTGATGGATTGTTTCGACCGTGGTCTGATCACTCCCGCCGATACCAACGGCCTCGAACTCACATGGGGCAATGCTCAGGCCATTGTCGACGCTGTTCATCTCATTGGAAAATGCGAGGGCCCTGGAAAATCATGGGCCCTGGGTGTCAAACGACTCGAGGAAATCATCCCGGGAGCCGAGGGATTTGGTGCTCACGTCAAGGGACTGGAACTTCCGGCATACGATCCCCGTGCCAGCAAAGGGATGGCATTGGCTTATGCCACCAGTGATCGCGGTGGCTGTCATCTGCGATCGTGGCCCATAAGTGAAGAACTCATGAACTCATCAAATCCCATGGGGCTGCACACAACTGAATTTAAACCGGAACTCGTTAAAGGTGAACAGGATCTGTTTTGTCTTGTGAATTGCAGCGGCCTATGTCTCTTTGCTGCGTTTGCCCTGTCTCTTGACCAGATAGCACCTCTGTTTGAATCGCTCACAGGTATCGAATCTTTCGGCAGTGCTGAAAGTCTCCTGAAGGCAGGAGAGCGGGTGAACAATCTCGTCAGGCTGTTCAATTTACGCGAAGGTCTGACTCCGGACCAAGACTCTCTTCCTGAACGATTTAAAACTGAACCGCTGCCGGACGGCCCATGCAAGGGGGAAACCGTAGATGTGAGCACAATGGTCAGTGTCTACTACAAGGTTCGCGGCTGGACTGAAGAAGGAGA
>CAXMTO010000279.1:0-7384 GCA_964196355.1 uncultured Myxococcota bacterium | reverse complement strand
GACGGTGTCCGGGTGAAGGGTTCTTACCTCAGAGAGAACATCGAAGCCAGATATGGACGGAAGCATGAGGTCGACCAGGATAATATCAAAATGACGCTCCTTTATCATCAACAGCCCCTGTTCACCGTCTGCTGCCACCTCCACGTCATAGCCTTTATCTGTAAGGACAATCTTGCAGGCATCACGAATTCGCGCTTCATCATCTATGACGAGAATCTGTGGAGTGCTGTAGAGTTTTTCTGATGAAAGGGTGGTCATGCCGTGTTCCTCAATATCGTTAGTTATGGTTTAAATGGCGTTCCCAGTAGAGAGGGCCCACCTAACTGAAAAATGGTGTTTGGCCAAAAAACCAACAGGCTCAGCCGGGACCATTATAACCAAATATTCAGCAATAATTACAGAAAATACTATTTATAGTTTTCATCATCATAACTGTTCAGAGCAGCTATTTTGACTGGATACCTTGAGACCAGGAAATCTCTGAAAATAATGTTCGAGTTACCCGCTGGTTACAGATTATCTCGCTGAATACCTATTCATTGCACCTTCACATAAAATATTGGATAAGCGAAAAAAAAAGCTATGATATCAGTGATTATCTATTATAATGCCCGGAGGTTGAAAATCTTGACCAACAGATTGCATAACTGAATTTTTTTGATCAGTGCCGGATATATGCTGGTTGCGGCAAAATGACCGGTAGATAAGATTATGGGACTGATCTTATGGAGGATCTTGATGTGACAAGGATTACCCCCGGGCAGGAGCAGAAAAGCAGGGTCGGTTCAGTTTTAGTAGTAGGTGCTGGAATCGGTGGTATGCAGGCATCTCTTGACCTGGCGAACAGCGGTCTTTTGGTTCACATGATCAACGATGAACCGTCCATTGGTGGGACGATGTCCAGGCTGGACAAAACCTTTCCCACCGGAGACTGTGCCATGTGCATGATTTCTCCCCGCATGGTTGAGAGCAGTCGACATCCAAATATCAAAATGCACACTCTGGCAACGGTAAGGGAAGTTACCGGAGAGGAAGGTGATTTTACTGTCACTCTAGAGCAGAAGGCAAGATATGTAGATGCCGATAAATGTACAGCCTGCGGTGCTTGTGAGGAAGAATGTCCATCTAGAGTTATTGATATCTTTAATCAGGGTCTTGCTAAAAGAAGAGCAATATATGCTCTTTTCCCGCAAGCTGTACCCAATACCCGGGCAATAGACAGTGACCACTGCCTCTATCTCACTAAAGGCGTCTGTCGCAAATGCGAAAAGGTCTGTGATGCTGATGCCATCAATTTCGATGATAAAGATAAAGAATATGATGTGAGAGTTGGTTCCGTTATTCTCACTCCCGGGCTGAAGACCTACCAACCTGAAATTCGCCAGGAATTTGGTTATGGTAAACATGCCAACGTTGTTACCTCACTCCAGTTTGAAAGGCTGCTTTCAGCTTCCGGTCCCTGCAGTGGCAAAGTGACCAGACCATCTGACGGCGGTCACCCCAAACGCCTTGCCTGGATCCAATGTGTCGGTTCAAGGAATGCTCATAACGCAAACTCATGGTGTTCCTCTGTCTGTTGTATGTACGCTGCAAAACAGTCTATCATTGCAAAAGAACATGACAGTGAAGTTGATTCCACTGTCTTTTATATGGAACTCAGAGCCTTTGGTAAGGATTTTGACAAGTATATTGAAAAGGCAAAAAATGATGCGGGTGTGAAATATAAGAGGGCAATGGTCTCCGAGGTAATCGAAGATCCTGAGAGCAAAAATCTTATTATCCATTCGGTGGACGAAGAGGGAAGGCTGGTCAATGAAGAGTTTGATATGGTTATCCTCTCCATCGGGTTTGAGCCGAGAGCTGATGCTCAGGAGTTTTCAAAAATATTCGGTATAGAAACAGATGAATATGGTTTTGCTCAAACTTCAAAGCTGCGGCCTGTGGAAAGCAGCAGGGGTGGCATCTATGTTGCGGGAACGTATCAGGGGCCTAAGGATATTCCTGAAACGGTAATACAGGCGAGTGGCGCAGCATCCAGGAGTATGGCATTACTTGGTGACAGCAGAGGGACTGAAGTGGTAGAAGTTGTCCTGCCACCGGAAAGAGATATTACCGAAGAAGACCCTAAAATTGGTGTAATTGTTTGTCACTGCGGAACGAATATTGCCGGTACTGTCGATGTCCAGAAGGTGGCGGATGAGGTTGCAGGTGCACCTGGAGTGGCCCATACTGAAACCATCGTCTATGCCTGTGCCCCGGATGGACAGCAGAAGATAAGGGATGTCATCAAGGAGAAAGGGCTGAATAGAGTTGTAGTCGCTTCATGCACACCCAGAACCCACGCGCCTCTCTTTCAGGATACAATACGAGAAGTAGGGTTGAATAAATTTCTCTTTGAACTGGCCGATATCCGAGAGCAGTGCTCCTGGTGCCATATGCAAGACAAAGAGCGCGCAACTGAAAAGGCAATTGATATTGTAAAGATGAATGTTGCCAAGACATACCTGCTTGATCCCGTCAGTACCAGTTCCGTTGGAGTAACTCATACAGCTCTCGTGGTTGGCGGCGGCATTGCCGGAATGACTGCAGCGCTCTCTCTCGTCGACCAGGGATACGGAGTTCATCTGATTGAACAAAATGATGTTCTTGGCGGCCTGCTAAGGGAGGTGCATTCGACTCTTGAAGGTGATGACGTTCAAAAATTCTTGGCGGATGTTATTGAGAGAGTAGAAAATAATCCACAAATTTTTGTGCATTTGGGTGTGACAGTTGACAATATTGACGGTTTTGTAGGTAACTTTGTGACGACTCTTGCCGACAATGCGACTATCAATCACGGAGCTCTACTCCTGGCAACGGGAGGCATTGAATATAGTCCCAGTGAGTATGGATATGCTGAGTCAGATAAGGTAATCACCCAGCGTGAGCTGGAGAAAATGCTGGTTGAAAAAGAACCCGACAACCAGGACAGTTATGTAATGATTCAGTGTGTGGGATCTCGAGAGGAACCTAATAATTTTTGTTCTCGGGTCTGTTGTCTGGATGCTCTGAAAAACAGTATTGCTATTAAAGAGAGAGCTCCTGATGCACAGGTAGTTGTTATTTATCGTGATATGCGGTCTTATGGCTTAAAAGAGGATTACTACAAAAGAGCCCGGGACCTCGGTGTTATCTTTCTGCTTTATACCCCTGATGAAAAACCTGAGGTTGTCAATGGCGAAAACGGCCTGAGGGTGACTCTGCCTGGTAAAGTACTTGGCAAAGAGATAGCAATAGATGCTGATTATGTCGTCCTTTCTACCGGGTTCAGACCTCAGCCTGATAGCGAAGAGCTTTCAAAAAAATTCAAATTAACCTGCAATGTGGAGGGCTTTTTCATGGAGGCACATGTGAAGTTGAGGCCGGTTGATTTCCCAAGTGAGGGATTTTTTCTTGCCGGTCTGGCCCATGCGCCGAAAAACCTGGAGGAAACAATAAGCCAGGCACAGGCTGCGGCTGGTCGAGCGGGAGCGCTTCTTTCCCACGACAGTCTCACCGTCTCAGGGGTTATTTCGAAGCATAATCGGGATGTTTGCATGTCGTGTCTGATGTGTGTCAAAAGATGCCCGTTTGGCGCACCATTTATTGATGAGGACGGTAAGGTAAGTCACAATGAGGTTAAGTGCACGGGATGTGGGATTTGTGCAGGAGTTTGCCCAGCAAAAGCCTATCAGGTTAACTATTTCAGAGATGATCAGATCCTGGCAATGGTTGATACTGCAACTGTAGACCATGAGTAAGAAGATCATCCCGCTGGAGAGATATTGAGAAGAGGACCGGAACATTAATTTGCGAATGCACTGATACCCCGGAGGCACTTGATGGTGTCCCGCTTTATTGTCCGTTTTTCCGGGGTTAGGTCAAGAAACAGGTAAGGAACAATGACAGCTGACGCAGGAACAATTGAAGAACCGAAAGGTCCGGAGAGGCCACAGGAAATACCCGCGAAGTGGCAGGCCAATATTATAGCTTTTGCCTGTCACTATTGTGCATTTGCAGCAGCTGACCTTGCCGGAGTTATGAGGTTGCCATATCCTGCTAATGTGAAGGTTATCCGCCTCCCATGCACCGGGAAACTTGATCAGGTTTACCTGCTCAGAGCATTCGAGAGGGGAGTGGATGGAGTTTTTGCTGCGGGCTGAATGGAAGGACAATGCCATTTCCTGGAAGGAAATACCAACGCGGTAAAGCGAATAAAAAAAGTCAAAGAATATATCAACATGGTTGGAATAGATCCTGGGAGACTTGAGTTTTTTCATTTGTCTGCTGCACAGGGTCCCCGATGGGCAGAAATATGTACTGAATTTACAGAAAAAATCAGTGCACTTGGGCCATCCCCAATCTGGTTTGCACTTCAGAAAAAGACAGAGTCCACGAGGAAAAACAAACAGGCCGCCTGAACAGTGTCTGCCTGAGAAGCCACCAGTTTACTGAGGAAGGAGTGGAGAGACTATGATAGTAGGCGAGCAAAAACCATTTGATGAAATATGGGAGATGGTCAAAGAGCATAAGCAGCTCAATGTATTCGGTTGCAATACCTGTGTTGCTGTCTGTCATCAGGGCGGAAACAAGGAGGCTGAAATTCTTGCTTCTCTTTTGAGGATGCGGGCTACACAGGACGGTGTTGACATCGAGATTGTGAATGGAGGTATTGAGCGCCAGTGCGAACATCCATTCTTTGAGTCGGCTGCAGAGGTAATTGAAAAATCGGAAGCAGTATTGAGTCTGGCATGCGGTATTGGTGTGCAGTTTATGGCTGCAAAATATAAGGACAAACCAATTTATCCTGCTTTGAATACAACATTTTTAGGAGATGTTCAGGAGGACGGTTATTTTACTGAAAAATGTCAGGCATGTGGTGATTGTGTGCTTGGAATAACCGGTGGTGTCTGCCCTGTGACGAGATGTTGTAAGCGCCTTTTCAATGGACCCTGCGGCGGATCAACGGGCGGCAAGTGTGAAATTTCAAAGGATCTCGATTGTGCTTGGCAGTTAGTTGTGGACCGCCTGGAAGCACTTGGAAAAATGGAAGATTATGAAAAAATAACTCCCGTAAAAGACTGGTCAAAAGATCGTGCAGGCGGGCCTCGTTCATTTAAACTGGAGGGGTTTTAATCGTGGAAATTAAAACGAACAGCAGGCTCGAGAAGGTGTTGAAAAGTGGTCAGATGGCTGTCACCAGTGAGTGCGGACCGCCAAGATCGAGTGATCCTGCAGGAATTATAGAAAAAGGGGAGTTGATAAAAAATCATGTCGACTCGATAAACATTACTGATAATCAAACTTCTGTCACCAGACTCTGCAGCCTGGCGGCGTGTGTCCACCTCAAACAGCAGGGACTTGATCCGGTCCTGCAGATGGTGGTGAGAGACAGGAACAGAATCGCTCTGCAGAGCGATATCCTTGGTGCCGCTTCTTTTGGTATCAACAATATGCTCTGTCTGTCCGGCGATCATCAGAGTTTTGGTGATCATCCCAGCGCTCAGAATGTCTTTGATATTGACTCCATGCAGCTCATTCAGACGGCCAGGCATATGCGGGATGAAGGGAAGTTCCTGGGAGGAGACAAAATCAAGGTTGCTCCTAATCTATTCGTTGGAGCAGCTGCCAACCCGTTTGCCGACCCCTTTAAGATTAGAGTTCCACGTCTTGCTAAAAAAATAGCCGCCGGAGCTGAATTTATTCAGACGCAGTGTGTCTACAACCTTGATAAGTTTGAAGAGTGGATGAAGGGCATTTGTGACAGGGGATTGCATGAGAAGGTTTTTATTCTTCCCGGAATTACACCCATGCGCTCAGTTGGTATGGCAAAATACCTTCGCAGGGCTGTTCCCGGTATGGACGTACCCGAAGAGCTCATTGATCGTATGTCAGGTGTACCTAAGGCTAACCAGGCAGATGAAGGGATTACAATTGCGGTGGAAGCTATACAGCGGTTAAAAGAGGTACAGGGTGTGAGTGGCTTTCATATAATGGCCATTGAATGGGAAGAAAAAGTTCCTGAGATTGTCGAACGTTCCGGACTTTATCCTCGCCCTGAAGTCAATTGATGAGTATCTGTCGGGGGCAAAGTCCCTGTTGTTTTACCTGAGGTAGCAAAATGTGTCAGACAAGTGTAGTGCTGGAGCAGGACGGGAGTGAAGAGCTGCTGCTTGAAAATGTGACAGCCCTTGAAGTGATTGATGGCGGACTGAGTATAGCAACGCTTTTCGAGGGACAGAAAGAATATCCCGGTGTAGCCATCAGGCGTATTGATTTTAACGAAGGGAAGGTTTATCTGTATAGATCGTCATAGCTAGCGAGCAGCTGTCCAAAATTGAATTGTTTTTTGGAGAAGTAATGGAGAATGTAGAGAAGTTGAGAGTACTGTTGCAGCATTGGATAGATCATAATAAAAGCCATGGAGAGGAGTTTTCCAAATGGCAAAAAATCATGATCGAAGATGCTGAGGGAAATATTGCAGAGCACATAGGCGAGGCAGTTAAGGCGGTGGAGAAGGTTAATGAGCAGCTCTCAAAAGCCCTGTCTGAAGCCGGTGGACCAAAAGAGGGTGGCGGTGAAGGCCATCATCATGGAGATCACCACCACCATTAAAACGATCGAAAAGTTGCAGAGTTGGATCAAACACCCCACAAGGGGGTATAAGTACCATGGTGATATATCTAACAACATAATTTCAAAAGAAATTCCTCAGTTTCTTGTTTTAATTGCAGAAGTTCAGGAGTAAGGTACTAAAAAGCTGAATTAACCTAGGGAGGTTAATTCAGCTTTTTTGTTGTATCGGTACTTTTTGAAATACTACTTTTCGAGTGACTTCTGTGCCGAGCTGAGAGTATTCTTCATCAACATGGCAATTGTCATGGGGCCGACACCACCAGGTACAGGTGTTATCTTACCGGCGATTTCTTTTGCCTTTTCGAAATCCACGTCACCTTTGAGGATAGCTTTGCCCGTTTTCTCGTTCATACCAACGCGATTAACACCTACGTCAATAACTGTTGAGCCGGGTTTAATCCATTCAGGTTTTACAAGATCAGGAACACCTGCCGCAACGATTAGAATGTCTGCACGTTTACAGTGGCTGGCAAGATCTTTGGTACGTGTATGGACGATGGTTACCGTGCTGTTAGCCCCGATTCCTTTCTGAGCCATCATCATGGCAATCGGCTTGCCGACAATGTTGGATCTGCCGACAACGACAACCTCTGCGCCGGATGTCTCGGTTCCAGAGCGAACAATCATTTCCTGGATACCTGCAGGAGTGCAGGGCAGGAAACGGACAGCTTCGCCACCTATCATAAGTCGACCAACATTTACAGGATGGAATGCGTCAACGTCTTTGTCC
>CAXMTO010000278.1:0-13684 GCA_964196355.1 uncultured Myxococcota bacterium | reverse complement strand
TGATTACATATTCAAGAAGCACCCCAGTGAACTATAGTAGTCTATGTTTGCTGGGGTAGCGACGCTGCAGGTAAGCGAACGCAGTGAGACTCCGGATGTGATCATATCTGCTGGCCTTTGGTGAACATTGTGTAAAATTTCCCGTCAAATCGAACGGGTGGCAAGCTGTTACAATGAAAACACTTTCAGAAAATTGACACAATGTTCATGAGAAATGCGGGCTAACTGAGGAGCTGTAGATTAGCCTCTGGGGATAGTTGTTGAGTAGGAACAATGGAAATTTACTTTCTCATAGGAGCATTAGGGCTGATCAGTGGTTTTCTATCAGGACTACTTGGTATCGGCGGTGGCATTGTCATGGCTCCACTACTTCTGTATGCCCCTCCTCTTTTCGGTATGGAGCCCCTTACCATGCAGACAGTGGCTGGCTTGACCATTGTTCAGGGTTTGGTTGGATGTCTGGCCGGCTCGTTGACTCATAGGAAATTTCATTTCGTTTCAAATGAATTGACTCTTTACATGGGGAGCACCATTTTTATTGCCGCAGTAATAGGAGGGGCCGGCTCCAGTTTCGTTTCAAACAACCTGTTGCTCTTTATCTTCGCCTGCCTCGCTTTTGTCGCAGCCTTCCTTCTGTTTGTACCTGTTGCAGAAGACAGTGAGAAACCTGATGCGGAGGCAATAAAGTTCAGCCGATTTCGCGCTCTGACTATCGCCACTGGTGTTGGTCTGCTTGGCGGGCTTGTAGGGCAAGGTGGATCGTTCATCCTGATTCCTCTTATGACTTCCTATGTACAAATCCCAACAAGAATTGCAATCGGCAGTAACCTTGCTATTGTTCTCTTTTCCTCAATTGCCGGGTTCATAGGGAAGGCAGTTACGGGGCAGATTGAATGGCTGCTGGCCATACCAATTGTCTTGGCTGTCATACCTGCAGCTTCTATTGGTGGACTGATAAGCAACCGAGTAGCCGTGCTATACCTTAGGCCGATGTTGGCAGTGTTCATAGGACTTGCAGCAATTCGTATGTGGGTATCTTTGATTGTTAAAAACTGACTATTTAAACTCCCATACAGATATGAAGATTTTTAACTCACAGTAGTAACTCAACATAGGTCAGACATGAAGTTTGTATAGGTTCGCTATGGCAACCTTAACTAATTGGTATTATAGCAATATATTTTGAAATGACTTTTTTAATTACATAGCAAGAATCTGAGTGTTTCATTCCATGCGTATTATATAATGTGTCTAATCTCAAAAATAATCTCAGGAGGATGACACATGCAATCCACGGTAAAATCAATGAGTCCCTATGAATGGCTGCTTCTAATAATGCTGTCAATTTTATGGGGAGGCTCTTTTTTCTTTGTTGGCGTTGCGGTTGAAGTCCTTCCGCCCCTTACCATCGTTATCCTTAGGGTATTTGGGGCTGCAATTGCTCTCCTGGCAGTTGTCTATTTCACTGGCCTAAGAATGCCATCTAACCCCACGGTGGTGTTTCTTGAATATGTAATCATCTTTGCTGGTGAGAAATCCGGGCTAACCCCGACAAGCGGGATAAGTACCTTGGTGGCGTAACCATGTATATAATTTTAAAAGAAGTTCTTTGTTTTCTTGTTTTTTACTGCAGTGTTTCTGGAGTAAGGTACTAAAAATGACTGGTACAAAATTCAGAACAGATAGGAGGTTAAGTCAATCTATTGAACTTGAGGTGAAAATTAATTCGAGACTACTCTAAGCTACAGATACCCCTTCGTAGTTGAAAGTTTTTTAAAGCATTTCAACCCAAGTATCTTCAGGATTGGCCGATACCTGAAGTTCCTCTATCCTGTGAAGCCTCAAACTCTTCCACCAGCTCTTTAATGGTTTTTTCAGCACCCTCCAAAAGTGGAACAGGTTTATGGGTATGCAAAATGTTTTTTGCCTTTTCATACGCCATCTCAGTTAGATTTTTACCATTGGAGGACCGCATCCACTGCTCCCGTGTTTTTCTGTCAAAGACGACCGCCTGGGACTGGCTCCTTGTATGTTGAAATGTATGGCGGTGGGTAAGATACGTACCACCGGGACCTACCTCATCAATAAGATCCAGGACCATTGATTCATGATCGATTTTTACACCATTGAGCAATTTACGGATATTGGTGATGCATTCATGGTCCATGATCAGCTTGGCATAATCAAAGGTCAGCCCGGTCTCAAGCCCTCCTGCACCAAAAATCATATTGGCTCCGGACAGGGCCATGGGCAGTGCGTTCAGGGTAAATTCGTATCCGGCCTGGGCATCGGGAACCTTGGCATCACTCACACCGGAGCCAATGCGGCAGGGAATACCATAATATTGGGCCATCCTTGCAATGGCTATCCCCACCATACTCCATTCAGGAGCTCCCACTGACGTCAGTCCTGTTTTCAGATCCATGATGGTGCTGCAGGAACCAAAGACAACACAAGATCCCTTTTTAACCGTCTGAGCGAGAACCAGTCCGCCAAGATGCTCGGCAAGGGTTTGAGCAATCGTACCGGCAAGTGTTACCGGACCTGTTGCGCCGGACAGGGCCATGGCCATGATATCGACATTTATTCCGGCTTCCAGTGATGCGATAAGGGTTTCGCAACATTGGGAAACCAGGGTCAGGGGGCTTGTAACACAGCACGAACAGGTGCATATGGGTCTCTCACGCAGCTGATCCATTCCTCCCGTGACTGCAGCAGCCATTTTTACCATGGTTTCCACACTCCGTTTATCCACCATACCGATGGTAATATGCTTACTGTTGTTTGTAAGCATAGACTCGAAGTTGTGCACGGCCTGTGAGGCCGCCGGTTGATCTCCAGGGCAAACAGCTCGTTGACACCATGTAAGCCCATCCAGGGCATCCACAAGGCGGTAGACATTGTTGCAGTCTTCTTTGACTGTATTGCGGCATTCTTTGGTATTAAGATCAATAACATTTACCTGCTCGCCAAATGTTCCAAATCCCACATGACCCTTTTCCATATAAAAGTCTTTTTCAGGATCCCGCGCATAATAGGTCACGCTTTTTGCCACGCTTGAGATGCTGTCGGTCACCAGCCAGTCCGGAATTTTAACCAGCCAGTTTGATCCTTTCGTCTTCACCAGGGCGCCGGCACTGCTCAACCGCTCTGCGGCCTCTTCATGCTCCACAAGCATGCCGGTATGCTTTAAAATGTGACAGGCCCCATGGTGAATCGTCTCCAACTCATCAGTGGAGTAAATATTTAATCCCATTCCATTAACCGAGATTACGCCATTTCTGTTCATAGCAAATTTACTCCTTCTTCACTGTCACGCTCAAAGATTTAATATACCAAATCCATATACCGTCATTGCCCTTATAAAAAAGCTATCTGTGGATTGCAAGACATTTAGGATTACACAACGCCTCAGGGGCGATATATACCGGGGCCATTTTTCCAATTACTTCCACATAAAGCGGGGTTTCTTTTTCAGTACAAACGGTGGGCAGGGCATACGTACTTGTCGCGTTTCTCTGACAGACTAGGAGCTTGTCCGAGAATGCCATTTTGTCTAAACTCTGCGTTATTTCCAAAAAATAATGCTCCGGTAAGCGAGGCACGAGACTCCGAGATATTAACTATATGACTGTGCGTATTTTTTAAAAATGCCTTGATTTTAAACAAAAGGCTTATTCTCGGACAACCTCCTAGGCATAATCACCAAGGCACTTATACCCCTCAAGCTGGTACTGAAAAGGGTGCTGGCTTTTTTACCGTTTACCGGTGTTAGTATTAAGGCCGTCAGGTCTGGGAACGTCAGGAACCGGATATCGGGCTGTGCGCTCGACTACATTCAGATCCATATGACTGCGCATGTATTTTTTCGAAGCGTCATCAAAGGGCTGAAAATTCCACGAGGTACGATGACCTGTATTAAGTGCTTTGTTCACCACCTGTCTGCGTTTCTGGCTGGCCAACACTTTTTTGTTCAGCTTTTCCACATTCCATTTTCCCTGAACCTGATTAAAAAAAGATTGACGGATTTCCTGGTAATCTGGATCTGCTGCCAAATTAGTGAGTTCATGAGGGTCTGCGACTACATCAAATAATTGTTCCGGGTCTTTCTCACAGTAAATGTATTTAAATCGTCTGTCTCTGATCATCAGTACAGGGGTGATGGCTGTTTCACCCAGCATTTCTCCATATACGGACTCACCCTTGATGGTGCCGCCTTCGAGAATCGGCAGCAGGCTTCTCCCTTCTGGTGGCTCGGCATAGGCTGGTCCTTGATCTCCAGCTGCAATTTCTGTTATCGTCGGCAGAATATCCACGAGCGACACTGGCTGACTTACACGCTGCGGGGCAAAACGTCTGGGGAGACAAAATAGCATTGGAATACGACAGGACCACTCGTAAAATGACATTTTATACCACAACCCTCTGTTCCCGAGCATTTCACCATGATCGGAAACAAATACAATGGCGGTGTTGTCCCTGAGGCCGGTATCGTCCAGAGCTTTTAACAACTGTCCTATTTTTTTATCGACATAGCTGATTTCACCGTAATAAGCGTGACGAGCATTTCGGACATCCTTCTCATGCTGCTTATAATCGCCCAGGGCACACACATGGTGGATTCTCCGGCTGTGCGGATCAAGCTCCTCGTAGTCTAATACTCCAACTTCGGGCATATCGATCTCATTATCAGCATAGAGATCCCAGTATTCTTTCGTGATGGCAAACGGGTCGTGGGGATGTGAAGGCGACCTCTTCATCAAAATCGAGTTGATTACTTACTTCACACTGACCGGCCTGCACTACACTCAACAGATTGTGATACCAAGTGGGGCGCACCTCAAAATTTTCCCAGTCAGGCACCCAACCGTAATCTCCTGGGTAAATATCAGTCGTTAATCTCTCTTCAAAGCCGTGTTGCTGGTCTGCTCCAACAAAATGCATCTTGCCGGAAAGGCAGGTAAAGTAACCTAAGTTACGAAGATAATGGGCAATGGTTGGTATATCCGCTGCGAAATTAGCTGCATTATCATATGCTCCGATGGCCGATGGCAGTTGCCCTGACAACATTGAAAAGCGTGATGGTGCGCATAACGGACTGTTGCAGTACGCATTCTCAAACACGACCCCCTCCTTCGCCAGTTTCGACAGATGTGGAGTTTTTACAATCGGATTCCCATAAAAAGACAGTGCCTTGGCTGTCATCTGATCGGCCATTATGAATAAAAAATTGAGTTGTTCCTGATTCATATGATTATCTCCTCTACACTTTCGGCGAACTCACCCTCCCTGAACTAGCGCCCTTTGAAATGCGGTTGACGTTTTTCTTTCAGTGCTCGTATTCCCTCAAAATGGTCTTCTGTTCGCTGGGTGATGCCCTGGAAGGCGGCCAAGAGGTCGAGGTGGCTGCTGATTTCTGCTGTACGAGCCTGACGAATGGCTTTCTTGATCATAGATACCGCGATAGGGCTGTTGGCTGCGATGGAACGTGACAGGGTTTCCGTTTCTTCTTTAAGTGCGTCAACTTCCACAAGGTTATTAAGAAGACCCAGCTCAAACGCTTCTTCCGCTTGGACGATCCGGCCCGTGAGAGAGAGTTCCATAGCTTTGGCATATCCTACGACTCTTTGGAGAAAGAAGGTGCCACCGTCGCCTGGCACCAGGGCCAATTTGGCAAAAGTTTCTCCAAATCTGGATTGCTCGCATCCCACTCGGATGTCGCACATGCAGGCCAGATCGCAGCCGGCGCCAATCGCTGCACCATTGACCATGGCTACGAGCGGGGTTTGGAGGGCCTCGATGGTGAGTGGAATCTGCTGGATGCCTTTCATATATCGACGCCTCAGTTCCTCATTTCCACCGGAGAACATTCCGGTTTTTTCTTCCATCGCCTTCACGTCACCACCCGCGCAAAATGTCTTGCCAGCCCCAGTTAGAATGATGACTCGAACGTCTGCATCGAAATCTGCCTCCCGGAGCAGACGACAAAGTTCGGTAATCATCTCATCAGAAAACGCGTTGGAATGCTGAGGACGGTTGAGCGTGACCCACAGCAGTGGGCCATCCTTTTTTACCATAAGATCTGTATAAACTTTTTTGAGGTATTCTCTCATAGTTATCTCTCTTTTCTGTGATGGCCAAGCAATAGCTGCCTTAAAGCATTGTAAAAGCGGGTATCCGATGTACTCGAACCTTTATGCCTCTTTAAATCGCATTATCCGAACCTCCTGTAACACCTCTGTTTGTCTCATTAGACACCACCTCCGTGGTACCAATTAAACCGGAAAGATCATTTGCTACAACAGCATACAATTTACTTGCTCCCAACAAGTATCAAAAAATACCTTGACACATAACCGCTCCTCTGTCTATTAATACTGTCTACCGACCGGACGGTAGGTTGAGCTGCGATAGCAATCTTTTTTTTCATTACTATTAATTTATAAAAAATGATGAAAGGAAAAATAAAAAAAGCGTCTATCAATTTGTTCTATAAAAAAGGTTACTTTGCCACCAGCATGAGTACCATCGCCAGGTCTACCGGAATTCAAAAGTCCAGCATCTACCACCACTACTCCACAAAGGAAGATATTCTACTGGATATTTTCAGAACATCCATAAATGACCTTCAAGATGCTCTGGAGAGACGATTGGATGCTGCCACGGGGGCAAGGGAAAGAATGCAGGCTGCCATATACTGCCATATCATTTTTCATATCGAACGACAGAAGGAGGCGATCATTGCTGATAGTGAACTCAGAGGCCTCACAGCGAGAAACTTCAAAGAAGTCATCCAGATGCGAGATGACTACGAAAAAAAGATTCAACGTGTGCTCGAAGTCGGAGTGGCTGATGGGATTTTTGCCGATTCGGATATAAAAGTCATTTCATACGCAATCCTGTCCATGTGTACGGCCGTCTGTACCTGGTTCAGCAGGTCAGGACGTTTGACCAAAGAGGAAGTCGCGGATATCTATTCCGTTTTCATATTAAAGGCATTGGCAAAATAAGACTAATTTCCAGCCCCGGGGGACACCCGGAAAGGAGGTGAGGTGAGGAGGCTTTGAATTGAGGCTATAAATCAAACATAAGACACCTAAAGGAGAGAAAAATGGCTATACAGTTAGGATTTAAAAAATCATTCGCTTTTGTATGCATCCTGGGATGTATGTTCGCAATGTCATTCGTGGTCGGTGAGGCTCAGAGTAAATCCTATAAGTGGAAGATCAGTCAGGGGATTGCCGAAGACCATCCCGCGGCAGCCAGATCAAAGCAGTTTGCCAAACTTGTGGGAGAAAAATCCGGAGGGAGGATCAATCTGACTTACTTTCCATCAGGTGCCCTAGGCGACTGGATGGAGCAGATCGAAGCGAATCGAATGGGTACTCTGGAGGTCGGGCTCAATGCCGGTTCAACTTCCTACGATCCGAGAACCAATCTGATGTTCATGCCTTATCTCTTCAAAACCTGGGATGAAGCCCGTGCTGCAATCGGTTCAAAAGGGTGGCTTACTCCTATTTTTGACGAATTATATTCTCAGATCGGCCTTAAAGTGTTGGGCATCTATTTAAATGCCTGGGATGGAATGGCCTATACCAAACGCGTTAAAAAAGTTGCCAAGGTTCCTGCAGACTATTCCGGAATTAAAATGCGGGTACCCCCCATTCGAATTTTTGAAGTTTATGTTCCCACTCTGGGCTTAATTTCAACTCCCATCGCCTACTCTGAGACATTCACCGCTCTTCAGACCGGTGTCGTTGATGCTCGATCGGCATGTCCGGCCGTGGAGGCCTATGTCATGCGTGATGCACTTTCCTACTGGGTTGCTACCCGAGACGCCTTCGAATATTGGTTTTTGACAATGAACAATGAGCTGTGGAATTCATTGTCCGATGAAGACAAGGCGATACTCAGCAGTGCCGCAGATCAGGTCATGAGTGAACAGGCTCTTGCTGCTGAAAAAGATGAAGATGATTTCAAACAAAAACTGACCGCTGCAGGCGTAAAAGTATATGAGGTGAATGATGAGGAATGGGAAACGGCTGCAAAAATGGTCCGCGCCAAAGCATGGCCGGTTATCCAGGAAGAGCTTTTAGGATCCGTGTTAATGGACAAAATAAAGGCACATGCAACCAAGATTTCTGAATAATGTAGAGTGACAGGAATTATAGGCGATCTATGATTTCGGTTTAAATAGGGAGGGTCGGGCAATAACGGCCCTCATCTTCGTGATAAAGATTGGAACTCATCATGTCATTCAAAAAGATCGGTCGATTTTTTACAGCTGCTGACAATGTGTTCGAGAAGAGTGCTACGGTACTGATCATTTCAGGCGGTGTGTTGATCACATTGACAGTGGTACTACAGGTAATCCTACGGTATATTTTCAAGGTCCCGCTTTTCGGTCTGGAGGAATTCTCGCGATTGATCGCCGTGTGGGTATATTTTCTGGGTGCAATCTTTGGAACTAAATGGGATACCCATGTTCAAGGAGACGTGGCCGGGCGGCTTTTTACAACGGATCGATCCAGGGCGGTGGTCAAGGCCATTGCCTGGGCACTGAGCCTTCTGGTCTGCGTTCTTTTTCTCTATCACTCAGCCACCTACAGCATGTGGTTATACGGAACCGGGGAAAGGAGCACCGGTTTGTGGTGGCCGAGAATATACAGTGTCGGCAGCATGCTCTTCGGCGCCTTTTTTATGACCATCTATAGTATTGCCAATGTAATCAAATTTTCAGGGGCAGTCATAAAAGGTCTGGAGCCCACACCTGGAGGTGTACCATGACTATTATCATTGTTACTGCCGTAATGTTACTGGTGGTTGTCATCATGCTGCTGGGGGTTCCCGTAGGATTTGCCTTTGGCCTGGGAGGATTTGCCATTTTGGCTATCACCGGGCTTGATCCGCGGTTTGCCATACCGGCTGCATTTCGAAACCTGGAATCCTATACACTGCTCGCACTTCCACTGTTCATTATGGCGGGAGGGCTGATGCGGGACGCCGATATATCCAGGCGCCTTATCGCTTTTACCATGGCTTTTCTGGGACGGATAAAGGGGGGGATGGGTATGGTGTGCGTGGTGTCCTGCACTATCTTCGGCGCCATCTCGGGATCAGCCTCCGCCGCAATCGCCGCCATTGGGTCGGTGATTATACCGGAAATGGTAGAACAGGGGTACTCGCGGGGTTATTCCACCGGACTGGTGGCCGCCTCCTCCATGCTTGCTCTGCTCATTCCGCCGAGCATTCCAATGATTGTCTTTGCCATGACAGCACAGATATCCATTCTTGCTGCATTCCTGAGTACGCTTATTCCGGGGATTTTGATGATGACTGCTTATTGCATTATCAACCTGGTCATGAGCCGGCGCATGGACTCGTTGAAGGTAGCCCAGAAAATACCCCTCCCTCAGGCAATGAGAGAGATTGGCAGTTCCACCAGACATGCGGGACTGGCACTTTTTATGCCTGTTCTCGTGTTGGGTGGGATCTACGGCGGTGTGTTTACGCCTACAGAGGCGGCAGGCATGTCGGCGGTTTATGCAGTTTTCGTGGGTTTTTTCTGCTACAAAACCATGACATTGAAAGGGCTGGGGGCCAATATAAAAACCTCTATGGTGACATCCGGTGTAGTGATGATCCTACTGTTTTTCATCCTGATGGTGAGCAGAATAATGGTGACCTACCAGGTTCCTCAGCAACTCACCCAATTCATTTTGGGATTTACCACCAACAAGTGGCACGTTCTGATGATGCTTAACGTTATCCTTCTCTTGATGGGCATGCTTGTGGACGATGTATCCGGGAATATACTTTCCGCAGCTCTATTGCTTCCCATTGCGACGTCGGTGGGAATTGACCCCATCCATTTTGCGGCAATTTCCGTCACCAATTTATCTCTGGGAAATATTACTCCCCCATGTGCTCCCATGCTCTATCTTGCGGGTATGATCGGCGGTAATTTACCGCTTAACGAATACGTGAAACCAGCTGCATATTTTATGATTTTCGGGGCCTTGCCCGTGATCATGGCTGTTACTTATGTTCCTGAATTTGCACTTGTTCTGGTGAATATATTTTTAAAATAGACCAAAAGGGAAAGGAATCCTTCATTGAAAGAAAATGCCGTGCTTTTCCAAAAGAAAGAAAATGTGGGTATAATCACCTTCAACCGACCTCATCGTCTCAACGCCATCAACCAGGTACTTCTGAAAGGTTTCATCCTTCAACTGCAAAGAGCCCGAGACGATTCCGATGTTCGATCCGTAATATTGACGGGTGCCGGCAGGTCCTTTTGCGCCGGAGAAGACCTGAAGGAGACATCCTCGGGTAAGAGTTTCGAACAATGGGGGATAGAAGTCGATGCGTTGCAGGATGTCCAGAGGGTTATCCTCGGGCTGGGGAAACCATTGATCGCTGCCGTTAACGGATATGCCGTGGGTGGCGGTCTGGAGTTCGCTTTGTCCTGTGACGTAAGGGTGGCAGCTGAAGATGCCGCATTTGGCTTCCCTGAAACCGGCATAGGGCTTACGGTTACAACTGCCGGAACCAAACTGATAACCCAGATTGTCGGTCTCGGAAAAGCCAAAGAGCTGGTTCTCACAGGCAGAGTAATTGATGCCGCTGAAGCACTCGACATCGGCATGGTGAATAAGGTGGTGGGTAACGAGGAACTCCTCGATCAGGCCATGGAGATGTGTCTGGCCATGAACGAACGTTCGCCTCTGGCATTAAAACTGTCGCGCATTGCCATCGATCAGGGGTTGCATTGCAGCTTTGAGCAAATATTGGAGCTCGAGGCATCTCATCTGTTGACCTGCATCCATTCGAAGGAACAGCAAACTTTGGTGGAAAAGAAACTTAAAAACATGAAAACGGGAAAAGGTTAGCACCTCAATAACCGCCCAGGTGACAGCAATGCTCAAAGGTCAAACATATGATGCGGTCTACCGCGATTTTAGATGGAAAATCCCTAAAACCTACAATATTGGTGTGGATGTTTGTGACAAATGGGCCAGCGGCAGCAAACGACTAGCCCTGATCTATGTTGGACCGGATGAGAAAGAGCAGAGATTTTCTTTTCAAGACCTCAAAGCCCTTTCAAACAGACTGTCGAATGCTTTAAGGGCAAATGGTGTGGAAAAAAGTGACCGTGTAGGTATTTTGCTTCCTCAGTGTCCGGAAACGTTGATCTCTCATATTGCCATTTACAAGCTCGGATGTATTGCTCTACCTCTGCTGACTCTGTTCGGCCCTATGGCTATTGAGTACCGGCTTCGGGACAGTGCGGCTAAAATGGTGATTACCAACCAGGAAAATCTGCCCAAAATAATAGAAATCCAGGACCGGCTGCCTGATTTGAAGCTGGTTATGGTGGTGGGCAATGACGCTGGAGGCGATACTATAGATTTCTGGGAGAGTCTGTCGGCCGGACAAGACAATTTCCATCCGGTGGTCACACGGCCCGACGATCCAGCCCTTATCATTTATACCTCCGGCACCACGGGACAACCAAAGGGTACTCTTCATGCCCATCGCCTGCTCCTTGGTATCATGCCGGGCTTTGAATTTTACCACAACATCTTTCCCCAGAGTGGGGATTTAATGTATACGCCTCTGGATTGGGCATATATTGGAGGGTCTTTCGATGCACTATTTCCTACCCTGCACCATGGTGTACCCGTGCTGGCATTCAGACCTCCCAAGTTCGATCCCGAAAAAGCCTTCTATATGATGGAAAAATATGCAGTCCGTAATCTCATGGTTGTACCCACGGTCCTGAGAATTATGATGAACAGCGTAAAGAATGCAAAAGACCGGTACAAGGTTAATCTGCGGTCGGTCACCGCCGGCGGTGAAACCCTCGGAGAGGAGTTATACCAGTGGAGCAGAGATATGCTGGGCGTGGACCTCAATGAACAATACGGTCAGACCGAGTGTGATCTGGTGGTTGGTTTTTGCAGCCGGATTATGCCCATTGTTCGCGGAGCCATAGGAAAGGCGGTTCCCGGTCATCATGTGGAAATCTTGAATGCTTTGGGAGAAATCGCCGCCCCCAATGAGGTTGGAGAGATTTGTGTAAAACGTCCGGATCCGGTTATGTTCCTACAGTATTGGAATGACCCAAAAGCAACCGCCGAAAAATTTTCAGGCCAGTGGATGAAAACCGGAGACTTTGGGAGGAAGGACGAGAGTGGCCATTTCTGGTTCACAGGTAGAGTGGACGACCTCATCGAAAGTGGCGGCTACAGGATTGGCCCGGGAGAGATCGAAGAATGTCTGATGAAACATGAGGCCGTAGCATTGGTATGTGTACTGGGTGTACCGGACCCGGTAAGAGGACAGATCGTCAAAGCATTTATTGTTCCACGGGTTGGATTCACGCCTGACCGGTTGCTGAAGGAAAGTATTCGAAAGCATGTAAAGGGAGAACTGGAAGCGCATGCCTATCCCCGAGCCATTCAATTTCTTGAAGAGATGCCCATGACCAAAACCGGAAAAATCCTCAAGAACAAACTTAAAGAGATGTAGCAATTTCTGTATGCCGCCCCCAAGCAGGACAGTCATACCTTATAGGTTGAGATGACTTGTCCAAATTGCCTTCAATTAATGGAAGGATTCCACTCCCTGATAAATGCTCTTTTAGTACCTTACGCTTAAATTTCTTGTTTTTTATGACAGAAAATAACCATTCATGTTTGAAATCATAATGTTAGAAGTATATTCAAGGTACTTATACCCCCTTGTGGGGTGTTAGGAAGCAGGAATACTTATAATAATCGAGACTCAATCTGACATACTTTGAATATCAAATTTTATAAGGTTTGACAGTCAGGCGTTAAATTTGCCAATCCGTAGATGTACCGGAAGAACTGAACCGTTTCGCGGAAAAACACCCCAGCAGCACTCATTGCATTCGTGCGCTTAGCCCTTCGGGCCAACAGATTTTTCCGCAGCTGCTTCGTTGCCGAGCATTTGCAGTAGCTTACTACAGGCAGACGCAGAAAAGCTACATAACTGGAGTTAAGGGTTTGGCCAAGTACCACAACCAATCTCCTGAGAGATTAACCGACGATCAGGTACGGGCGTATTTTCGTCATCTTCTTTTGGAGCGCAAATTAGCATGGTCATCATGCGGAGCATACCCTGCGGAATACGGAAAGGATATCGGGCTTTGGTAGTTCGGGGTACGCGAGCATGCTGGTTCAGAAAGGGGTGGACACTCCAGCATAGCACTAACAGAGAGGTGCTCTCACCTGTCCGAGAGCACCCTGAAGCATGCTGTGTTGATGATTCAAGGGGGATTGAGAGGGGGGGGCAGAGGGGGGTAGTCGAGGCATACGTACACAGACCTCCTGGTCCCTCCCAAAGATGGCCTGGAATTATCAATAATTAAGAATGCTGCATCTGCTGCTGGTTTTCAGGGAATAAGTTTGAATTTTGAAATGTGCCAGAATGCTCCTTTTCGGGAAAATTTTTTGAGTTAAATCAAACTAAAACTTCACCGGAATACCTTAACCCGCCCCGCACCAGACTAGGCGCTTGTCCGAGAATGCATTTCTCCCCAACTCTTCGTTATTATCTAAAAAATAATGCTCGTCATATCAACTATATGTCTGTGCTTATTTTTTATAAATGCCTCGATTTGAGAAGAACTGCTTATTCTCGGACAGGCTCCTAG
>CAXMTO010000277.1:0-3580 GCA_964196355.1 uncultured Myxococcota bacterium | reverse complement strand
TATTTTGTTTCAAATTAAAAAGTTCACCCTTCGGGCCAACAGATTTTTCCGCAGCTGCTTCGTTGCCGAGCATTTGCAGTAGCTCACTACAGCTTCATGCCCGGCGCCTCGACCTGCGAAAAACTTTGTTGGTGAGAAATCCGGGTTAGAACATTACCAAAATCTGAAGGTATCATACCATGGATACATTATATCTCGGCATTGATGTTGGTACCGGCGGAGTTCGGGTGGGCGCATTCAACGCTCGTGGCACTTTAGTGGCAAAAGGGGAGTGTGCCATCAAAACCTGGTACCCCAAAAAAAATTATGTTGAACAATCATCAGAGGATATCTGGCAGGCTGTAGGGGCCGCGGTTCGGTCCTGCCTGAAACAGGGGAACATTTTATCAGAGGTGGTCAACGGAATCGGGTTTGATGCTACCTGCTCTCTGGTCGCTCTCGGTGAGGGAGGCGAGCCTGTTACTGTCTCTCCAACAGGAGATCCGGAGCAGAACGTGATTGTCTGGATGGACCATCGTGCTGTGCGTGAAAGTGAGGAAATCAACAACCGGAACCATGAGGTGCTGAAGTATGTGGGAGGTAAAATATCACCGGAAATGGAACCTCCCAAACTGATGTGGTTGAAGAAAAATCTTGTGGAGACCTGGAAACGCGCCGTAAAATTCATGGATCTTGCCGACTATCTGGTCTTTCGGGCTTCGGGTAATGATCATCGGTCTCTTTGCACAACGGTATGTAAATGGACCTATCTCGGTCATGAATCAGGCGGTGGAGGCTATTCACCCTCTTTTTTCAGGGAAAACGATTTAGAGGATTTGTTTGATAATAATCGAGTGCCCCTCTCTGCACATCCTATCGGGGATTGTGCAGGGGAACTCACGAAAGATGCTGCATCGGAACTTGGGCTTGTCGCAGGTGTGGCCGTCGGGGTCGGTATTATCGACGCTCACGCAGGAGGGATCGGTTCCCTGGGAGCGGCCTTGAATATTTCAACAGCTGATTCGCTGGATCAGGCTATCGCTCTTATAGGAGGGACATCCTCCTGTCATATGGCGGTCTCGGAATCACCCCGCTTTATCAGTGGTGTATGGGGGCCTTACTACGGGGCAATGTTTCCCGGTATGTGGCTCAACGAAGGGGGACAATCGGCAACAGGAGCGGTTGTCCGACAAGGTAAGCCAATTATTCATTTTAATGAGGGCGATGTCGGGTCGGGAGTTCCCCAGGTGCTGATGAATGACATCTATGAATACTATGACATGCCGCCGGAGACAACACTTCATGACATTCGCTGGGGGCGAAATTATAACGGGAAATTTGTCTGGGTGTTTGAAATTTCCGGCGGGGCACCGCCTGCTCATTTCGGTGGATGGTCAAAAACCAGGGTTTACCGCCAGCCCAGCATGTATTTTCCTTTAGGTGGCGGTTCGTGCTCAGGGGTATCAAAACCGGGGGTGATTACCTGGGCTCGATTTTATGAAAGCTTTGGGGAAATCGGCATGGATTGTGGTGTCGGCGAAGTTCTGCCTCTTGATGAAAAAGAGGTTCAGGATCGGCTTGACAGGACCACTGCAGAGTGGCCGATAGCAAACGTGCATATTCCCGGATATGATCGCGAGCAATGCATGTCTACCCACATGTCCAACCATATCACCATCGGGTACGGAGACATTCTTCAGGAGTTGATTGCGACCTGCATTCATCTTGGTATTCCGACCAGGGTTGCAGGGGATGTTCGGGAGATGCTGAAATAGAAGACAATGAGGAGGTTGTCATGGGGCGATATAAAGGGATCATTCCACCACTAGTCACACCACTTGCGGGAAGGGATAAACTGGACAGGGAAGGATTTGAGCGTCTGATCGAAAGAGTCATCTCCGGGGGAGTTCACGGTCTTTTTGTACTTGGGACAACCGGTGAAGCGCAAAGTCTGAGCTACGGGCTGCGTCGGGAGGTGATCAGACTGGCATGTAAACTTACGGATAGGCGAGTTCCTGTTTTCGTCGGAATTACAGATACATCTTCTGTTGAATCGGTAAAACTAGCAGAAATAGCCCACACCGAGGGAGCTGAGGCTCTGGTATTGACAGCACCGTACTATTTCCCGGCGGGCCAGACGGAATTGTTTGCCTATATAAAGGATATGTTACCTCGCCTGAGATTGCCGTTGATGCTCTATAATTTCCCAGGTATGACAAAAATCTGGTTTGAAATAGAAACACTTAATTATCTTGCCCAGTTAGATGGAATTACCGGCATTAAAGATTCCAGCGGCGATATCACATATTATAAAGAAATTTGTAAACTTAAGAAGTTACGGCCCGACTGGTCAATATTTATTGGCCCGGAGGCTCTCATGTCATTGTCACTTGACCTCGGGGGAGATGGGGGTGTGTCTGGCGGTGCAAATGTATACCCGAAATTGTTCGTTGACTGCTACGAAGCGAAAATTGCCGGTGATAATGATCGTGTACTCGCTTTATCGGCTAAAATTGAGGAATTCCAGGAAATATATACGGTCGGTAAATACGCATCGAAATACATTAAAGCGACAAAGTGCTGCCTGTCAGTACTCGGTGTGTGTGATGATTATATGGAACAGCCCTTTCATCGATTCAGGCCAGAACACCGGGCAATGATTGAGGAGATGCTGGGAAGGTTTAAAATTGAAGGATAAAAACAGGAATCAGCCACAAGGTGAGGTAAATATATATTAGAGGACGCAATGAAAAAATCTGACAAGTATATGTGGATCGGGGGTGGGTTGTGCATAGTAGGTGCAATATTTATTGCGCCTAAAAGTCTGATGGCAGGCGCCATTGTGGTAGCTGTCGGTTCTTATTTTATAAAAATGAGTTTAACCAAAGGGGCTTGAAAAGATTCGTAAGGGAGTTTTGCGCTCTTATTCCCTGTGAAGTTGGTTTGGCAGCTTTTGGGCTGAAAACATATTTTTCAGCATCGACTAATGTAGATGGAGATTTTTGTCGATAGTACTTTAAGGAGGAACGCTATGCCATATTACGACCCAGCAGGTTCATATGTATTGTGCAGTTTTGTATATTTGGTGATTCTGAGCCTGGCAAGTTTTACTGCCGCTCACATTTTCACAGGTAGATTCAGCAAAGCAGGTGAACGTCAGTGGGGAGACAAGCATCCGGGCGAAATAGAATAATTACCACGAAAACAAAGGCGGTTAATGCTGTAAAAACTCCTTAACTAGTGGTGTTACGTTTTTTTCGATCGTATAATCACTTGTTATTTTTTCTAACCGCCGGTTCTGCCCGCTGTGAATATGTGATGAACTCGTAAAAAGGTAATTCGAAGCTTTAGGTGGCTAAGTCAAAAAGTTCGATATACAAGACGTAGTGTTTTTATCAGGCCCTCAGCAATACATGCGGTATGTTGAGGTTCCGATAAAAACCTACAACGAAGGAGATCTGGCTTTTTACGACGCCATCAATATGTGACAAGTTCAACCGGAGCTCCATCTGGAATGAGCGTCCTTGATATAGTCAACAAATCGCTGTTCCGGCGAAAAACCAAGCAGATCCTGGCCATTTGAGACAAAATTTGAGTAAGG
>CAXMTO010000276.1:0-3772 GCA_964196355.1 uncultured Myxococcota bacterium | reverse complement strand
CCAGAGTCGAAGTATCAGCTGTGGAGGACAGGGTGTCCATCGTGAGGTGGAATCCGAAGGGTTTGAGGAGAAACACCGGGCCGTAATCGAAGGGGTCCTCAAGTGCGGTGTATCGCTAGACAAGGAACAGAACCCCAAACCCCCTTAAACTGGGACTGGGTGGAACATCAGTGTGGACTGAACGTATGTTGGCGGCCCTGGGCAACGGGGTTAAGGGTGGCAAATGGTTTAGCCTGCCTGATTGACGCTGGCCAAATGCATTCTTCGCGGAACGAGGGCTTTTCACCATGCATGAGGCCTGGATAGTAGCGAGCCAATCCCGATGAGGAAACTACCGACTGGAGAGCCGTGTGCGGGAGAACCGCATGCACGGTTCGGAGGGCGGGGAGGACATTAGTCCTTTCCGACCCCTATCATAGCAGTAATCGCAACTCGTCTCGGTCCGTAAAACTATAATTATATTTTTCAGAAGTACTAATTGAACTATTACAGTTAGTATTATTGGAAATATTTTCAGGTTGTAAATTTTCTTTCATTTAAATAAGTAGGCAAAAATTAATCCAGCGTATATGTATCAATCCAGCTGTCTTTCTCCTCCCATAATGGTTGCTCTGCCTTTTTAAAAAGATAGTTGCCTATTACAAGGTAATCCATCTCCGTACGCATAAAACAGCGGTAGGAGTCTTCAGGGGTACATACGATTGGCTCACCACGAACATTGAAGCTCGTGTTTACTATTACCCCGTAACCCGTCTTTTGCTTGAACGCATTAAGCAGATGCCAATATCTACTATTGGTCCGCCTGTCTACAGTCTGGATGCGTGCGGAATAATCGACGTGAGTAACTGCTGGTATATCAGAGCGCAGGTGATAGAGGCGCTTAAAAAGGTCCTTGGATTCTGCAGCATCACTATGTTCCTCCGAAGGGGGTGGATTGCATCTTGATTGCTGAACCGGTGCAACAAGGAGCATATAGGGAGATGGTGCTTGCAGATCAAAATACTCATTTACATCTTCAACAAGAACAGAAGGTGCAAAGGGCCTGAAACCTTCACGATACTTTATTTTTAAATTAAGTGTTTTCTGCATTTCAGGATTCCTGGGATCACCAAGAATGGACCTGTTGCCCAACGCCCGTGGACCATATTCCATCCGTCCTTGGAACCAGCCAACGATCTCGCCTTTTGCCAGGATTTCTGCCACCTTACTTGTCAGTTCTTCAAAATCACTGAAATATGTGCTTGGGGCCTGGTACTTCCGGCACAATCTTACAACATCAAGATCAGAAAATTCAGGTCCGAGATAAGCCCCGCACATCTGGTCAGCGCCTTCCCTGCTGACGTTTCTTTCATGCTTTGTACCGATAAAATGAGCCGCCAGTGCGGCTCCCACTGCGCCACCCGCATCTCCGGCAGCTGGCTGTATCCAGAGGTCATCAATAATATCGGATTTCAACAATTTTCCGTTGGCAACGCAATTCAGCGCAACACCGCCGGCCATGACTAGCTTCGATACTCCGGCTAACTCCACTGCTGTACCTGCCAGTCTGAGAATAATTTCCTCGGTCACCTGTTGTATTGCCAGTGCCATATCCATATAGGACTGGGTAAGCTCACTTTCAGGCTGTCTTTTTGATAATTGAAATAATGCTTCCCACTTTTCGTCATTGCACATCCGCAAACCGGTGGCATATTCAAAATACTCCATGTTGAGAAGAACAGAACCGTCTTTGCGCAAATCTATCAAGTGTTCAAGGATCAGGTCCTTATATTTCTCAACCCTTTCAAGGCTGTGATACCCACCATAGGGTGCAAGGCCCATCAATTTATACTCGCCACTGTTAACTCTAAAGCCACAGTAGTATGTAAAGGCAGAGTACAATAGTCCGACAGAATGCGGGAAGGGCAATTCTTTCAGTACGGTGATCTCACTCCCCTCCCCCAAACAAATGGTTGTAGTAGCCCATTCACCCACCCCGTCAATGGTGAGTATTGCAGCTTTCTCAAACGGTGATGGATAAAATGCACTGGCAGCATGGGACAAATGATGCTCAGGGAACAATAATGGTGGTTTTTTTGTTATGCTACTGCCGGATATTTTCCCTAGCTCATCCCAGAGCATTTTTTTCATAAATAGTTTTTCTTTGATCCAGACAGGAACAGCAGCAAGAAAACTCTGTAAACCTTGTGGTGCAAAGGCATGATAGGTTTCCAAAAGCCTCTCAAACTTTATAAATGGCTTATCATAAAAAGCAATCGCACTAAGATCTGACACTGACAGGTCAGCTTCTGATAGGACGTAGCGTATTGCATTGGCAGGAAAGGACTGATCATGCTTGATGCGCGTAAAGCGTTCTTCATGTGCAGCTGCTACTATTTCACCATCGATCAGTAATGCAGCAGCAGAGTCATGATAATATGCTGAGATGCCAAGAATCTTTTCAGACATGGGAGAATTGTTGCGAGTTAGAATAATGTATAAATAAACGGCGCAATGGCACTACCGCTGGTTAGTACTATCAGAACACCGAATAAAAGCAGGGTGAGAATTATAGGAAGAAGCCAGAACTTTTTCCTGACTTTAATAAACCCCCAGAGATCTTTGAAAATATCCATATATTTTTATCATTAATAGGGTTTTTGAAGGTCTTCAGATGAGTAATGATGATCACGTTTCACTAAAACCGAGTCATCCCCTTTCTTCCACAGTTTGTTTCTCATAGGATCTGCTCCTGAAATCCTTCGGACCAATCCTATTGGGGTGACAATTAGAAAAAACACCAGGGATAAAATAATTTTTGAAACAATAGTGCCAAGTATATGCGAGAATCCGAACCATATTCTACCCAGAGGCTTTAAAGCAGCCGGATAGGTCATTGTAAGAACCAAGACAGCCATAGCACATAAAATCAGCCATCCCGGCCGCTTTATGTTTTCAATGATCAGGAGGATGAGGATTATTGCAAGCCCTGTATCCTTTGCCTCATTTAAATTTATCTTTCGAAATTCCATAGGCCCAAAATTATTGTGGGGTTTATTTATAAAAAAATAAAACTATCAGAAGAATTTAACTAAATAACAGATTATATAAATAAAGTAATGAAATAAAGAATAGTGAAACAAGTAGAATAAAAGTTTATCCTGACAGTACTTAATTCAAATATCCTTTTAAGAAACATATAGTTATCCTGAGAGTAGGATAGTTGTAACGTATATTGTATCCAATTCAGGCTCGGGGAGGTGTTATTCTGCACCTCCCCCCTATCTTAATTTTATTATTCAGATAAGTCTTTAAAACTACTATACACTTCTTTGAGTCATCATCAAGGAAATCAATACACTCAAACTTCTCAACCTGGATACCAGGAAAACATTATCCCGAAGATATTCTGAATCCTTCTGCAGCAAGCTCCTGCTGGCCCATGCTCCTCTTTAAAACCTAAAGGAATACAGTTGAAATACGGCAAAACAATAATTTACATTATATCTGGAAGAAAAAGCTAAATATTTAACATATCCACTGGACATCTTGACACTTTGGGAATCATTCGCAACTCCACATTGATAGCAGCAATTGATAATTTTAGAAGTATTTAAAATTCTTCTTTTACTCTCCAGCCCTTGTCATATTTTGTTCTTTTAGTTTGCTTGGCTGGGGAAATAATTTATCAAAAAAGGAAGCCCCAAAAGTCATAGTTAAAGAACTCAATTACCCAATAGAGTTCACTGCATTTGCAGCTCCTACAACTTCTAAATCTTCAGAAGATGGTGAA
>CAXMTO010000275.1:0-33861 GCA_964196355.1 uncultured Myxococcota bacterium | reverse complement strand
TCTCTCCACCCGGTCAAGTGAGCCGAGGGCTTCACGCATCACCGAGAGCAGTCCCATCCCTACACGCCTTGCATGTTCGTAAGCCTGCTCAGCCGTAACATCGAGACCAACCTTACCTGTTGCTTTAGTGCCATCCTCAAGTATCGGCCCCTGTCCAGACAGAAAGAGGAGATTATCATGAAAGACAAAGGGAACATAATTTCCAGCCGGTGTCGGACATTCCGGTAAAACAATACCTAATTCCTGCAAACATTTCTCTGGTGATTGCATAGCTTATAGCTCCCAACACCCCCACAAGGGGGTATAAGTACCTTGGTGGATTTTGCCCAATTGAATGTACTAACGCGCATCAATTGATCGTTATACGAAAATAATTAGTAATGGATTTCTTTTAAAAAAGATAGCAGAGAAATTGAAAATTGACATAAAAAGAAATGTTATGTAGAAATATTGCATGCAATACATCTTGACTGGAGTTCAACAGTCAAGAACCTTCAAATCAAACGTCCTTGTCAGATTAGCTCACTTTCTGGCCTAACCCTGGGGGGTGTTCTGAAGTAAAAATGCTCTACAATTTTCTGACGACGTATACAATGAGGAGGATTGGAGCCGCCATTATTACGATGATGGCGGCATCGGTCATCATCTTTGCCTTTATTCACCTTATTCCAGGTGATCCCATTTATGTGCTGCTTGGTGATGAAGCGACTCCTGAACAGGTTGCGGATATGCGAACCAGGCTGGGGTTGGATAAAGCAGTGTATATACAGTACCTGCTCTGGTTTTACCAGGTTCTGCAGGGAGACCTGGGGACCTCACTGTTTTTCCAGATCCCTGTCGTGTCAGTAATATTGGATGGAGCAGAAACAAGTTTGCTGCTTGCCAGCATAACAATGATATGGGTTCTGCTGATTGGTATTCCTGTCGGAATGTTGGCCGCAACCCGTCAAGGCACAGTTATCGATCAGACTGCATCAGGTCTTGCGATGTTCTTCGCTTCTGTTCCGACGTTCTGGGTCGGTCTCTATCTCATTCTTATTTTTGCAGCCTGGCTCGGCTGGTTGCCAAGTTCCGGTTACCCATCAATTTTTGGCGATGGCGGTTTGGCTAATTTTCGCTATCTTCTGTTGCCCAGCCTGGCATTAGCCGCCCCTAATGCTGCTCTTATTTTACGGCTTACCCGGGCCAGCATGCTTGACGTTGCACGGCAGGATTATGTCCGGACAGCCCGCGCCAAGGGGATTCGGCCCTGGCAGGTTACGGTGAAACATATTTTTAGAAATGCATTGCTGGCCGTTGTCGCGGCCTTTGGATTTACGCTTGCCGCATTGATTTCTGAAGCTGTCGTGACAGAAACGGTTTTCGCTTTGCCCGGCGTTGGTCGTCTGGTTGTCCAGTCAATATTGCGACGTGACTACCCTGTGATACAGGGCGTCATCCTGGTAACGGTGATGCTTTATCTTGTTATTAACCTGCTCGTTGATTTGACCAATCGATATCTGGATCCGAGAGTGGAGCTGGAATAATGGAATTGCTTGCATCATGGTTAGAACCTTTTATGAAGAGACGCCTGTCGCTATTCGGGCTGTGTGTTCTAGTTCTGGTTATTCTTACCGCAGCACTTGCACCGTTACTTTCTTCGTTTGATCCATTAGCAATGGACCCGATTAATCGTTTGCTGACCCCCACTGCGGAACATTGGTTCGGCACCGATCATTTTGGCAGGGATACTTTTACCCGTATTGTGTACGGGTCACGAATGGCCCTGTTGATAGGGACTGGTGTTGTCGGATTCGCCCTTTTAACCGGGGTGCCAATTGGCGTTTTGTCGGTCCTCTTTCCTCGTATCGGCAACTTACTGATGCGGGTGGTTGATTTGTTGATGGCTTTCCCGGCGATGTTGATGGCCCTGGGGTTAATCGTTATTCTGGGACAGGGCGTCACCAACGCCATTCTGGCTCTTGGCGTTGTCTACCTGACGAGGACGGCGCGATTAACCTATAGTGTTTCGTTGCGCCTGAAGGAAGAAACTTTTGTCGAAGCCGGCCGCAGCATGGGGGCCAGGACCTGGTGGATCGCAACCCGCCATATTATTCCTAATCTGATTTCGCCTCTGCTGGTACAAGCCAGTTTTGTCTTTGCCTTTGCCCAACTGGGTGCCGCTTCACTTGATTTTCTTGGTTTGGGTGCTCCTCCAGAAATTCCAAGCTGGGGTAACATGCTGGCGGAATCAAGAATATATATTACCCGTGCCCCGTGGCTTTTGTTTTTCCCCGGAATGATGATAGTTCTTACTGCTTTTTCACTTAATCTGGTAGGGGATGCTCTGCGTGATCGACTTGATCCCCGTTTCCGGGATGAACAACTTTCCGATAAAGGAAAACCGTGAGTATTCTTTCCGTACAAGACCTGACTGTATCGGTTATTACCGGCAACACCCCCCTGGATATTACCCGTAACATCTCGCTCAAGATAGACAAGGGAGAAATTCTCGGGGTTGTTGGTGAATCGGGTTGTGGGAAAAGCATGACGGCCCTCGCTATAATGGGTCTGTTACCAAAGACCACGATTGCGGTTCGCTCCGGCAGAGTTCTTCTCGACGACAAAGATATAACCAATCTGGAACCTCATCAGCGTGTCGATGCAGGTCTCAGTGGTGTCTCGATGATATTTCAGGAGCCGATGACTTCGCTCAACCCGGTAATGCGGGTTGGTGACCAAATCATTGAGGCCCTGCTGGTACATGATCAAGGTAATGTGCGGGCCCCTGCAGCACGAGCCAAAGAACTATTGGATCTGGTGCATATTCCCGATGCTGCGATGCAGTTAAATGCGTATCCCCATGAACTTTCCGGTGGTATGCGTCAACGCATCATGATTGCCATTGCACTGGCCTGCAACCCGCAGGTCCTTGTAGCCGATGAACCGACAACCGCTCTGGATGTCACCATACAGGCGCAAATTCTCAGCCTGCTCAGGGAGTTATGTGAAGAACTCTCCATGGCTGTTTTATTTATTACTCATGACCTTGGCGTTGTTGCTCAACTGGCTGACAGGGTCTGCGTTATGTACGCCGGCCAGGCCGTAGAAACTGCTTCGGTAGAGATGCTGTTTGAAAATCCGGTGCACCCTTATACCCATGGACTTTTCTCCTGCCTGCCGGATCCGACTCAACGATCAGAGCCTCTTAACCCTATTCCGGGTCAGGCACCTTTGTTAACAGAAATCACCGATGGCTGTGCGTTTGCCCCGCGCTGTGAATTTAAGACCTCAACCTGCCTTTCCGGGTCAGTCGGCTGGACGGGATTTTCTGAAGGTCACAAGGCACGATGTCATCACCCGCTGAAGGAACAAAACTGATTATGTCCAGTGAAGCTATTCTCGACGTTGCCGGATTAAGGACAACTTTCTACGTCAAAAGGGCAAACAAAAAATTTGCCTTAAAAGCCGTTGACAATGTTTCCTATCACCTGGACAAGGGAGAAATACTCGGTTTTGTAGGTGAAACCGGGTGTGGCAAGACAACTGTGGGCCGTTCGATAATTGGATTAACAACACCTGAAGGTGGTGTGGTTACTTTTGGTGGAGATGATATTCTACGTTTATCCGGTCGCCAGTTGAGGGATGTCAGGCTGAAGGTCCGTATGGTGTTTCAGGACCCATATGCTTCCCTCAACCCGCGCCGCAGTATCGCTGATTCTGTTGCTGAGGCTGGTGATATAAACAAGCTGTTCAAATCGTCGCAAGATCGTTTGAATCAAATTTCAGAGACCTTAAAAAGCGTCGGACTCGATCCGTCATTTGCGGACCGCTTTCCTCATGAACTGAGCGGGGGGCAAAGGCAGCGTGTCGGTATCGCACGGGCAATACTGCCAATACCTGATATTATTATCGCCGATGAACCTGTCTCAGCACTGGATGTTTCTATCCAGGCCCAGGTATTAAACCTGCTGCTTGATCTTCGAAAACGCCTCGATTTGACGATCATGTTTATATCCCATGACTTATCCGTAGTCGGGCAAATCAGTGACCGGATTGCTGTCATGTATCTTGGGCGCGTTGTTGAAATTGGCGAAGCGGAAGAACTCTTCAACAGACCCTTACATCCTTACACTCAGGCTCTGATTGATGCTGTGCCAAAGCCGAACCCAAGGCTCAGAATAGGCAGGGGTGTGGAAACAGGTGAGCCCCCCAGCCGGTTTGAGCTGAAACCCGGATGTACATATGCAAATCGCTGTCCTCTGGCAGGTGGGATTTGCCTGACAGATGTACCCGAATTAAGGACGTTACATAATGGGCAGATGGCAGCTTGTCATAAACTGTAATGTTTTAAACATACTGCCACCCTCCCGGACCTGAGTGAGAAGGCTTAATTATAGGATATAACATGGAATTAGCTTTAACTGGCGGCAAGACTATTGATCCGGCGAACTGCAAATCAGGACATTTTGATGTTGGTTTTTCAAAAGGTCGTGTTGCCCAGGTTGCTAAAAAAATAAACCCTGATCATGTTCGTGAAGTCATTGATGTCAGTGGAAAAATCGTTGTTCCCGGTTTAATCGATTTTCACACCCACGTCTATCACGGAGGTACCTCGCTGGGTATTCATGCTGACAATCATGCCGTAAGTGCCGGCGTCACCACCTTTGTTGATGCGGGTAGTGCCGGTCCTGGAAACTTTCTTGGATTTCATGATCATGTTATTCAGAAGTCAAGAAGCAGAATTTTGGCATTTTTGAATATCTCATTTGCCGGAATTTACGGGTTTGATATTGGAGTTGGAGAAAGTGAAAACCTGAAACTGTGTGATGCTTCTGAAACCCTGGCCAGGGCCAGGGAATATGTTGATCACATTGTTGGTATCAAAGTTCGGGTTGGAATGTCGTGCAGCGCCGGTAACGGTGTGCTGCCATTAGAGATCGCCAAGCAGGCTTCGGATAAGCTGGCCAAACCCCTGATGTCACATCTCGATAAGCCGCCTCCGACCCTTGAAGCCGTTCTCCAGCGTTTGGGAAGCGGGGATATCCTGACGCATTGTTTCAGACCTTACCCTAACGAGCCGCTTGACGCGTCAGGACTGGTTCGCCAGGACGTCATTAATGCGCGCGAAAGAGGTGTTATTTTTGATACCGGCCATGGACGAGGTTCTTTTGGTTTTGAGACGGCATCCAAAATGCTGGAAAACGGATTTGATCCCGATGTGATCAGTAGTGATGTGCATTCTGACAGTATTAATGGTCCGGCTCATAGTTTAATCCATGTTATGTCCAAATTCATGGCTCTAGGGATGAGCTTTGAGAAAGTAATTGAAAAGACCACGATTGCACCAGCCCGTGCCATGGACCAGACCAACCTCGGTCATCTCGGGATCGGCGCGACTGGCGACGCGACAATACTGCACATCGAAGAAGGCAAGTATGATTTCTTTGATGTCAATGGTGAACGAATAGTCTCTAATCAACATCTTGTTTGTGATGGGTTGGTAGTCAATGGAGAATACTGGCCACCTGCCTGAACGAGACCATCAGGAAATTTTGCCACAGACATACAGCTGATATCTCGGAGCCTCGTACCTTGCGGATTTATCCCTTTTGTATCAGCGCGGCCCACTCAAGCCAAGCCTTTTTTATGAGAGTGTTTTCTGTTTCACGTTCGGCACGTGTATTCCATTTCGACAGGGTATTGGTAAAAAAAGAGTTATAAAAAAGATAGGTTACACCATCTATAATCTTGTAAGTTTCAGGGTCGACCTCTATTTTTTCACCATCAAGCATAGCCCAGGCACACCATCCCCCAAAGGCAGGCAGGTAGGCGACTGGATTGTTTAAAAACTTCTCCAGGTTGCCCGGGTTTGAGAAGAGATATGTCGTACCATGATGAACAAGAGAATACTCCTTCTTCCCTTTTGCCGGGCCTTCAGTGTGGTAACTCACAGGATCATACCCCTGTATTGCCAGTCCTGCCTTATCGAGATTTAGATGGGCTGATATGTCTGAACTGCCAGCCCATGTCGTTTGTACGGTGATTGCCGTAAATAAAAAGAGCAGTCCATATAAAATTTTCATTAGCTCCCTCCACATACATCACTGGGCTTACATTATATACCCGGGGACAACGCAGTGCCGATATACAGTATTGATGACAAAAGTATTCCGACCAGTTTTGAAACATAAATGGTCAGGAACAGACCTGCGCATCCTTCGCCCATACACCAGAATAAAATCCACGTGGTGCGCGCTCATCGATGGACAAAAAAGTTGCGGCATGAAGACTGAAAAATTCACGTTACTTTTCCTCCAATCGCTTCATTTTAACCAAAAGATGTCTACAGATCATTAACAAAAATTGATTGCCAATTCACTGCGTTTGGAGCAGATATCTCTTTCTCGTTTTTTAAGAAAGAATTCCGAGAAGATACGTATCTCTGATATCGAGGTTAATTGCAGAAACAAAGGACCTAACCCGACAGGTCGGTAAACCTTTTAGAGTCACTGGATAAGTGCCTTGGTGGTAAACTCTAAGCTTTTGATTTCAAACCTCTCCCACAATGCTTGTTTGTTATGACAGGTTTTATGGAGTAAGGCACTAAACTGTTATAAAATTAGCTGCAAATAGAAGGTGAACCTGATATCATTGAGCGAATTATCGGTGCATATCTCAAAAAACCAGAGCCATTAGGCAACAAATTACGGAAAGCGGTTGTCGAAAATGACTTTGAAATAGTACATAGCTCAACCCATGGTCTCAAATCGAGCGGGGCCAATGTGGGAGCGATGATGCTCCCCGAAATATGTAAAGAACTTGAATTGAACTTTAAAAACACTATATGCGATAATGCAGCGGACTTGATTTCTGCCATGGAAACTGAGTTTACAAGCGTTAACCCGCATTTCTCATAAACATTGTGTACATTTGTTAAAGGCGTCTACACTTTAGGGTGCACCTCGAATCCTACAATATGACCCAATTGACACAATGTTTATGAGAAATACGGGTTAAAGACACGCTGCGCAAGGAAGCCCAATCAACATGATAAACAAAACAGCTCACAGAGCAAAACCCCTGGCTCTTGTAGTAGATGACGATCTTTCGTTGCGCCTCTCAATGTGTGCCGCTTTGACAAAAGCAGGCTTTACGACGATTGAGGCAGAGAACGGACGACAGGCTATTGATTCTTTTCAGTCGAACAGGCCCGATCTCATCCTGCTTGATGTCATCATGCCGGATATGGACGGCTTTGAAACGTGCAAAGCTATACGGAAACTGCAAGAGGGAAGATATTCTCAAATTCTGATGGTCACTGGCCTTGACGATACTGAATCCATTGAACGCGCATTTGAAGCCGGAGCTAACGATTTTGTTTCAAAACCGCTTAACTGGACAATGTTGGGGCACCGTGGTAAATACATGCTCCGTGCTGGTCGCGCCTTTCAGGAACTGAACAGAAACAAGCATCGTCTGAGTAGAACTCAGGAGCTTGCCAAACTTGGAAATTGGGACCTCGACCTGATTAACAACACTTTTCACTGTTCGGCTCAGGCTCTTCGGCTTTTGGGAGCAAAGGAAAGTGAGGGGGAAGTTACTTACAAGAATTTCTTTAAGCCTGTTGTTGTCCAGGAACGCGATAAGGTTATAGAGCATATTGAATCTGCAATTAGAGCGAACAGGCCTTTCAGCATTAACTATCGGATAATCCTTCCTGACGGAACACAGCGATTCATCTTGAATAGTGGTGAAATATTCTACAATGAAAATGGCGTCGCGGAGGAAGTGTCAGGTGCTGTGCAGGATGTAACACAGCTCAAAAATGCGGAAGAAGAGATTAGGCTGCTTGCTTTTTATGACGGACTCACCGGGTTGGCTAATAGGATTCTTTTCATGGATCGTCTTGATCGTGAAATTGCTGCGTCAAAACGACATGAGCGAATTTTCGCACTGTTGTTTCTGGATCTTGACCAATTTAAACGAATAAATGACACCTTTGGGCACCATGTGGGTGATCTGTTATTAAAGAGTGTCTCCGAAACACTACAAAAATGCATCAGAAATACTGATACGGCAGCACGAGTTGTTAATACCGAGTCAGAAGCCTTCATCGCAAGACTTGGTGGGGATGAATTTATACTCCTACTCTCTGATATCAATGCACCGGAAAATGCTTCCGTCGTTGCCAGAAGAATCCTTCAAGAAATGCCCAAAACACATGAGTTGGAAGGGCACAGTGTTTCGGTGACCACAAGCATTGGTATCAGTACCTTCCCTACAGATGGTGAAAATTCGGAACTCTTATTGAAACATGCTGATTCAGCGATGTACCATGCAAAAGAGACCGGAAGGAACAATTATCAATTTTACAAAGAATCTCTTAATGCAGCTGTTCTGGAACGTTTCTCCATAGAGCAGGACTTGAAACATGCCATGGAAAGGGAAGAATTTGTTCTCCATTATCAGCCGCTTATTGAGTTATCTACCCGGAAAATCATTGGTGCAGAAGCATTAATACGCTGGATGCACCCACAGAAGGGAATGATTCCACCTGACAAATTTATCCCCCTTGCAGAGGAATCCGGCCTGATTGTTGAGATAAACAAATGGGTAATACAGACTGCCTGTAAACAGAACAAGCACTGGAGAGAGTCTGGTTTCACGCCCATCAGGATTGCAGTTAATTTATCCGGCTATCAGTTCACCAGCCAGAATATTGTCCAGATTATACGGGATGCACTTGAAGAGGCCAGCCTTGACGCAAAAAATCTTGAGGTAGAAATAACGGAAAACACCCTCATGCAAAACACAGAAGATACAGTTAGGGTATTGGAGCAGATGAGAGACTTAAAGCTCAGGATAGCGTTGGACGATTTCGGAACTGGCTATTCCTCCTTAAGTTATTTAACATCTTTTCCTGTAGATACTATAAAAATTGATCGTTCTTTTGTGATGGGTTGCGGCATGGCCAACAATACTCGCATAATCATCAAGGCAATTGTAGCGATGGGACACAGTTTAGGTATGAAGGTTGTAGCGGAAGGTATCGAGTCCGAGGATCAGTTCGAACTGCTAAAAGAATATGGGGTGAATGAAGGTCAGGGCTTTCATTTTTCACCTGCTGTGTCCCAAGGTCAGTTTACAAAATTTTTAGAAAAAGAAGTGCTTTAAGAATGCAGTGCGACGAATCGTTAACAACTGCCATCAGTTTCGATCATCCCCCTGGTGGTAATGCAGGCCAACAAACAGTGAAAGGACGCAAAACCATGGAAACAAACCGTGCTACGCAGTTAATGACACAAGGTTACGTTTGAGCGGAGTCCGTGCTCCTGGCCGTGTGTCAGGAACTCGAGATCGAGGTCGATAACAAGATAATTCCCCGGATCGCCTACGGCTTCGCCGGAGGGATCGGTAACACGGGCGCCGTCTGTGGTGCTGTGGCCGGGGCTGTTATGGCTATCAGCCTCAATATTGAGAAGGGCGACACGATGGAAGAGGGGCTCCGTGCATTGGGGGTGGTACAGGAGTTTCGGCGCCGATTCGAGGCCGAAATGGGGACCATCACCTGCCGCGAATTAACGGGGGAAGATCTGACCACAGAGGAAGGGATCGCTCAGTTCATGAGGTCTGACAAACCTCATACGGCCTGTTTTCCAGCGGTAGGATTAGCTTTTCAACTGGTGCTGAATCTGCTGAAGGAAAACTCGTAGCCGAAGAGCGGCAGGCTTCGGTTTTGTCCGAACAGATCCTTTTGCCTGACCTCTTTTTTAACTCGCTGACTGGGGATGGTGGATTTGTCCCGGTGCGATAAGCACTTTGTTACGAGCGGTTCAATTCTTCAATAGCCTTCTGTCTGGCGGTAACAAAGGCATTAACAGAACGGGTAATATCAGACTCGCTGGTAACCCATGAACAGACACTTATCCGGATAACTGCTCTCCCATCCCAACTGGCGCCGCCTGCCCAGCATTCTCCTGACTGCTGGATGTTCTCCAGGGTCTGATTTGTTAACACATCGGTCTCGCATGCAACAAGTACTTGATTGAAAACGACATCATTGAGGATTTTGAAATCCTCGGCCCTTAATTCTTCTCCTAATTGCACTGCCCGCAGATGAAGGCCATAGATCAGTTCATCCACTCCCTCTTTCCCCAAATACTGTAAGACAGACCACAGTTCGATAGACCTTGATCGTCTGGACATTTCTGGAGTATAAAGCATCCCGTCCCTGTGTTGACTGTTAATTATGTATGACCCTGAAGCGTGTAAAGCACGTGTTAATGCTTCTCCATCATCACAAAGGACAATTCCACAGTCATAGGGCGTGTTAAGCGTTTTGTGTCCATCTACAGAGAAAGAATTCGCATTTTCTATTCCCCTTGTAAGATGCGTTAACTTGCTCGAAGCTGCAGCCCAAAGCCCGAATGCTCCATCAATGTGTGTCCATGCCTTTGCCTTATTTGCCTTTGTAATAATTTCTTCAAAAGGATCAAATGCCCCTGAACATACGTCTCCGGCCTGCAGTATTAAAATTGTACTTTCATCAAGTTCTGGAATTTTAGAGGATACGATTCTACCCTCTGAGTCTGTTTCCACCCATTCTATATTTTCGATGCCAAAACCCAAAAGGGCAACAGCCTTAACCACTGTTCCATGAGCATGACGCCCGGCAACTATCCTGACCCTGGGTGCACCATAAAAACCTTTTCCATTAATATCCCAGTTGTTATTTTGAAAAATTCGATACCGTGCTGCGGCCAGTCCGCAAAATATAGCAAGTGAAGAACCACTTACAAAACCGGCTACTACTCTCTCAGGCAAACCAAGGAGTTCTCTTACCCATGATTCACAAATTTCTTCAAGCTTCGAAGCAAGTGGGGACATGGCATAAAGCGCAGTGTTTTGATCCCAGAAATCTGACAGCCAGCGCACAGCCAGTGATATGGGTAGAACACCACCGTCAACGAAACCAAAGTAACGCCCACCTGTCTGTGCAACTGTAGCCGGAGAACCGTATTGATTTAATAGTTTTAGTATTTCGGCAGCCTCTCCTGTTGTTTGAGGAAGTACAGCCGTAAACTTGTCTAAATCAGTGATTGCATCATCAGTTGGAAACACATTTCTTTCGCGGATTTTGTCGGCATAATCAAAGGCATAGTCTTGTGCCTGTTCAAATATTGCTTTTATCTCCAGTTCCTGGAGCATTTTTTCACGTAAATTCTTGGCCATATTTTGCTCCTGAAATTTCGAATTGACACCCTCAAGTCGCCCTCAAATTGCTCATTTCAGTTCTAATACACGGATGATGTGGATGCTAACAGAAATATTGATTTGAAAAAGAATGTTAAGGAAGCGTCTGGGATTACCATCATGGAAATTTTTTGAATTACATAGCAGGAATCAGAGCGTTTCATGTTATGAAGTACTCTATAACGTGTCCAACACCCCCACAAGGGGGTATAGGTACCATGGTGAAATTTGATGTGAACTCACTCCTTAAAAAAATTGTCAGGTTCAAAGCAGGATCGAAACTGGCTGACACAGGTGATTAAATGGCTGAAATTGAAGAATTTAAATCGGTCCTCGAAAAAAGTAAACGAATTGTCGGGTTTACCGGAGCAGGAATAAGCACTGAGTCAGGAATACCAGATTATCGGAGTCAGGGTGGTATATGGGAGAAGTTCAAACCTGTATATATTGATGAGTTTATATCTGACGAAAGCAAACGGCTTAAATACTGGCAACAAAAGAAAGCTCTGTGGCAAGGGATCAAGGACGCCAGGTTAAGCAAGACCCACATATTTTTTAAAGAGCTTTATGATAACGGCAACCTTCTGGGCCTGATCACTCAAAATATTGACGGTCTTCATGAGAAAAGTGGGCTTCCGATGGATGTTATCACTAATCTCCACGGGTCAAATTTAGAAGTTATCTGCCTCAACTGCGGTGACATCACTCCAGCCCACGAAACTCTGGATGACCTCAATTTAGATAATGGTGCTCCTCTCTGCTCAAAATGCGGGGGATTATTGAAGCCGAACACTATTTCCTTCGGCCAGAGCCTGATTCCCGAAGATCTAAAACGCGCTGAAGAACTGGCACTATCGTGTGACCTTATGATCGCAGCCGGTTCAACTCTTGTGGTGCAACCGGCTGCTTCGTTTCCTTTGATTGCCAAAAATAACGGAGCCACTTTAGCAATAATAACCCAGTCTGATACTCCATTAGACAGCGATGCTGACTTTGTTTTTCATGAGAAACTTGGAGACTTTATCGATATACTTACTATTTGATATCGTATTATGGACTAACACCGGTAAACGGTAAAAAAACCTGCTCTCTTTTCAGTACCAGCTTGAAGGGTATAAGTGCCTTGGTGATTACATTAAGTTCCTAATTTCAATGCACTCTCCATATTTCTTGTTTTTTATACCCCTCGAGGGGGTACTGAACTGAGTGGCAGCCTTTATGGAGTAAGACACTAACGGATGTACAGAGCATCTTCAAGCTGATTTTTTGCTAATTATTCCCCAAGTACCACTCTGTTCCATTGACCGGACGGGATCTCTTCACATATAATTTAAGGAAGCAATATTAAAAACAAGATAAAGCCAAACTTGTCGTAAGACAGGGACGGAAAGTTACGGGTCTTAGCAGATAGCCGGGCTGCCTTGAAAAAGGTCGTTCGGCTTTTTTTATGTAAAAGCAATTTTACAGTGTTCCGATATACCTGGCGGTGATCGGATATTCCTAGCCCGGCTTTCTCACCAACAAAGTTTTTCGCAGGTCGAGGCGCCGGGCATGGAGCTGTAGTAAGCTACTGCAAATCTCTTGAGCGTCATCCCCGCGTAGGCGGGGATCCAGTTACATGCAAGGCTTCTGGATCGAAGTCTTCGCTTATCTCCAGCCTGCGCGGGAATGACGAAAAAAGTAGCTGAGTTTCATACGTAATCAGAATTTAATTTGAAACAAAATACAGTCTGGTTCCTGATGGTTTAGTCAACGTCTAATCAGTTCTTGATTTTGCTGTTCAAATCAAAAAGTTCATGAGAAATGCGGGTTAGCAGCATGCGGCCTAATCAAGCAAAAGAGGAGGTAGGAAAATGGATCAAAAAGATAAGGAAATGCAATATTCCCATTGTGGCTACACAGCTTCTGGTAAATTTGTGGGGGATATTTGTCCGGACAACGACTTGACTTTTTGGAAGTGCCAAAAGTGTGGCTATACCATAACAGTTGCCACTCCGCCGGATGTCTGTCCAGACTGTAATGAAAAATGTGATTTCCGCAATGTCACATGCTACACGCCGGACTGTGGCGGTCCCGGCAATATTGACCCCCGGTTGTAACACCGATTTTTTTCAGCAATGTTCTGGCTACAGAAGAAGATATATGGCCGAGTTGTGTAAATTGATTACCGCACTGTTAAATGGCGCTAAGTAAACGCCCAAGGTGGAATTTGAGTGTTTATTGTGAAATGCAATTTCACATTTTCATTTCGTGATTTTAGACTCGACTTATTGTATATCAACGGGGTCACTAAACTGTTTCCAGAAGGTTTGGAACATTTAACATAGCAGGATCGATTAAATGAATGAGAAGAAAGACGAAAATATTGGCAAAGAAGAATTGTCGCAGGGTTTTATTAAAATTCGTCTTTCTCTCATAGAATACGCTATTACCCACACATTAGCTGAGCTTTTGACTCAGTCTTTAGATGAGGTTGCGGCATTTGTTGATAGCCCTATCGGGTTTTATCACTTTGTTGAACCTGACCAAAAAACTCTTTCTTTGCAGCAATGGTCTACCCGCACACGTAAAGAATTTTGTCGAGCTGCGGGAAAGGGAACTCATTACAACATCGATCAAGCCGGAGTTTGGGTAGACTGCCTGCGTCAGAAAAAAGCAGTTATTCACAACGACTATTCATCGCTTCCGCATAAGAAGGGACTACCTGAAGGCCATGCCGAGGTGGTCAGGGAACTGGTGGTGCCGGTGATACGGAAAGACAAGGCTGTTGCCATTCTTGGAGTGGGGAATAAACCAGTTGATTACACACAACGGGATGTGGAAATTGTTTCCTACCTTGCCGACGTTACATGGGAGATTGTCCAACAGAAGCGGGCTGATGATGCTCTCAGAAAAACAACCATTGATCTTCACGAACGGGTTAAGGAGTTGAGTTGCCTTTATGGTATCTCAAAACTTTTTGAGGAAGATGATCTTACTCTTGATGAGACAATTCAGAGGACAGTAGATCTAATTCCCCCCTCCTGGCAATACCCCGATATCACCTGTGCCCAAATTAAGCTGAACAACCAATCATACAGGACAAAACAATTTATAAAAACCGACTGGGTTCAATCTCAGGAGATTAGAGTCAACAAAGAAAATATTGGAGTTTTAGAAGTTTTTTTACTTGATAATAAACCAGAAATAGGTGAAGGCCCATTTTTAATAGAAGAACGAAATTTGCTCAATGCTATTGCGGAAAGACTCGGTCACATCATTGAGCATAAACTGGCTGATGAAGCCCTCCAGAAATCCCACGATGGACTTCAAGTAAGGGTCGAAGAACGAACAAAGGAACTTGCCGCCCAGAATCTGCAACTCTATGACGAAATCACGGAACGGAAAAAAGTGGAGGAGGAACTTCTAAAAAGTTCTGAAAAAATTAAACTTTTTGCCTATTCAGTTGCTCATGATCTCAAGAATCCGGCAATTGCCACTCATGGCCTGGCCAGAATGCTTAATAAAAAATTCGGCAATGAACTCAGCGACAGGGGGAAAAGAATTTGCGAACAGATTCAGCGGTCCTCGGAGGATATCGCTTCTCTTGTTGAAAAAATCAACATATTTATTTCAGCAAAAGAAACTCCACTGCACATCGAAATAATTTCTCTCAAAGAAGTTTTCCTGATTCTTCAAGAGGAATTTTCTACCCAGATCAACATCCGTTCCATACAATGGGTTGTTCAAGACAAAATTCCTGACGTTATAGTTGCGGACCGACTTTCAATTGTAAGGATTTTCAGGAATCTTATTGAAAATTCAATTAAATACGGGGGTGACGAGTTAAGTAGGATTGAAATTGGGTATCGTTTGAGCGATGATTTACACATATTTACGGTTACTGATGATGGTCAAGGTTTAAAAAAAGAAGATTCCACAAACATTTTCAATTGGTTCAAACGGAAAAAAGCTGCAGCAGATATTCAGGGGACCGGGATGGGGTTGGCTATTGTCAAAGAGATCGCAGCCTTGCATGGTGGTGAAGTTTGGCAGGAACCAGCCAAACCAAAAGGAGTCACTTTTTGTGTTTCGCTATCGCGATGCTTGATGCCGATAGAAGAAGGTGCACAAGATTAAGAAGTGGACTTTGAGAGATCGCCATTTCACAGAGAATACGTAGCAAAACATTATCCGAATATAGAGGTAGGCACACTTCCGGTGAAGAGATGTGACAGATTTAAGGGAAGTGGTATTGAGTTTTTGACAATGCTTACAAATCGACTACCGGTCACCATTACCTTACCCATAACCAATCAACTCACCGTTTGGCGGAGCTTCAGGTGCCGATCAATGTTTCTTCAATGAGCAGATCAACAACCAAACGCAATGCTTCGTCATGATCTTTACCTGAGTTCAAGGCGTTTATATAGGTGGCAACCTGCCGATGTGCGCTGGTCCCCTGTTCAATGATGGTATTGATGTGCTTGAGTTCATCCACACAGTCGAAATATTCAGCATCCTCTTGAATTAATTCCAACCCCTCATCGATCAGTTCTTTGAAAGGAACAACTTCTCCTCGACCAAAATCAAGCAACCCTTCATCGATACCATAACGGTGCGCCCGCCAGCGGTTTTCATTGAGCAGAAAATTGCTGTAACGACGCCAGCGTTGATTGCTGCGCCTGAGCCGGAAAAGCATTCTCAACCAGCAGAGATAGAATGCGGCAACGGCGATGGCGTCATCCAAGCGCGTGCAGACATCAGAAATACGCATTTCAAGGGTGGGGTAACGATCGCTGGGCCGGATGTCCCACCAGATTTTGGTGGCATCCTCTATCACGCCGGCATTTACCAGAACCTCAATATGGCGTTGATACTCCCCAAAACTGTCAAAATATTCAGGTAGACCGGTTCGTGGCATGCCATTCCAGATGGCGATACGATAGGACTTGAGACCAGTATTCCGACCTCTCCAGAATGGTGAGGACGTGCTCAGAGCCAAGATATGAGGCAGGATATATGAAACCTGCCCCATCAGGTCCGTGCGCAGGTCGTCGTCTTCTATCCCAACATGGATATGCATTCCACTGATTACCAGCTGCCGAACGACCTCTTGCAGATCGTAAGCGAGCTGGTCATAGCGATCCTTTGGTGTGTGCTCGACCTGGCTGGGCCTCCCGAAGGGATGGGTAGAGGCGGCAATAATGGCCAGCCCATGCTCTGATGCCACTTCCGCTACAGTGCGGCGAAGATAAGCTAAATCAGACCTTGCTGCACCGAGGCTCCTGCAGACTTGAGTTCCCACTTCAATCTGGCATTGGAGAAACTCAGGCGAAACCTGATTCTTCAAGCGTGCTTCACACTCGGGAAGCATGGTCTCAGGCACTTGGCTGATTAGATTCCTGGTTTTTCGGTCTACCAGTTTGTACTCTTCTTCGATACCTATTGTGAAGCTTGGCTCTTGCATCATTACTCCAAAGTCATATTTTTCAGTTATTGTTCCAATGCCCTTGCCTTTTATTAATAGCTGGTGCCACACTGTTCCATTGACCGGAATCAATCTCTTCACATATAATTCAAAGAGGTAATATTAAAAACAAGACAAAGCCAAACCTGCCGTAAGACAGTGACGGAGAACTGTGGATTATTAACACTGGAAGAGGAGACAGCCAATGCCCGTATACGAATTTATATGCCAAAAGTGTGATCATGATTTTTCTTTAATCGTAGCTATTTCAGAGTATGAAAAGAAGAAATTTACATGTCCGAAATGCAAAAGCGATAAGGTAAAGCGGCAGATTTCATCGTTTCAAACTATTACGTCCAAAAAAAGTTAACCCTTAACCGGTCGTTTCTCATATTTTTCTGTAAAATGTAGTTGCTAATAAACGATTTGACATAGCTCCGTAAAGAGATCACTCCGAAATGGAGCAATCTATTAACCGTGTGAAGACATCTATGATCTATCTTTTAGCCGCAGATGCAATCCTGCTTATGCACTTGTTATTCGTAGCTTTTGTCGTAATTGGTCTGTTACTTATACTCCTGGGTAAAATTCGTGGATGGTCCTGGATTCGTAATCCCTGGTTCAGGTTGGCTCATGTTGCAGCTATTGGTGTGGTCACGCTTCAGTCGTGGTTTGGAGTGACGTGCCCATTAACAATTTGGGAAAAGGAGTGGAGGTTGCGCGCCAGCGAAGCAGTGTACACCGGCACTTTTATTTCTCATTTACTTGAAACCATTTTATATTACAGAGCGCCCATGTGGGTATTTGCTGTTTGTTATACTCTGTTCGGGGCGATAGTTGTTGCGAGCTGGATCTGGGTCCGCCCACGTCCATTCACTAAAAACTTAAGCGATTACACTCCCTAGAAGCTTGTCCGAGAATAGGCATTTTCTCTCAAGTCGAACCATTTTGAAAAAATAAGCGCAACCATATGTTAGATATTGCGAGCATTATTTTTTCAAAATAACGAAGAGTTGGGTGAAAGGGGCATTCTCGGACAGTCTCCTAGATAACCGGCTTGAATATTTCATAGCCGGTGCGCTCTCCAATAAGACTGTCAACCTTTCCCTGGAGATCTCTTCTTTCCTGGCTCTGAAACCACGCCGTCCAGTTTTCCTCTGTTTCCCACCTACTCACAACAAGATATTCCCCTGGATCGTCAACACTCTGCAATGTATCGGTTGAAATGTATCCCTCCTGAAGTTTAGCGCGCTCACTCATATCTCTAAGAAGTGGGGTAAGTTTTTCAGGATGACTTATTATCATTTTTCTTTTAATGACGACATGAACTGGCATATGTACCTCTCTAGGTTAAATTGGAAGGATTCTATGTTAGCTGCAATAAATCCTAATTTGTGACATAGTGCTGGATGCAGGTGTCATTCCAGAGACAAATTGAAGTGCATGCACAGCTGCAGGAAGCCTCTCTCTATCATTGCCATTAACATCAAAAACAAAGGAGGTTGTTGTAAATGAGGTGATAAATATTGCCGGTACAACAAAGGTTAATGATCTCATATCATCCGTCTCCGTGGTTGGTCTTTGTGTTTTAAACCTAACGTTTTTTTGCTGTTCAGTCAAATAAGAGTTATTCCTGTAGGTGTAATGCAGAATTTGTGAAAAGTTCCCTGGGGTGCTTCTTGAATATGTAATCATCTTTGCTGGTGAGAAACCCGGGCTAAAGCCCCATACAGCAGCCCCACGCCGCCACCTATTGATAACCAATCGTTGAACTTGTCGGCGATTGAAGGATTCAGCGTCAGGGTAAAGAGCTTTACTTCTTAAAAACAGTCTCCATGTTCGTTATGTTCTGCTTCATAACCGACAGGAAGTCACCGTTTTCGGGCCTGGCAAAACAGGGGTTGAACACCGTGCTCTGCATTCCCATCTTCATCAGGTTGGCAGAGGAGTCCGGCAAGGGATCGCCCTCCCAAATCATCCACGTGGCTGGATGTTTTTGAACCAGGTCCTGGAGATATTTCCATTGGACCGCACCGGGTGGATCACCAGGTTCCCACATCACCATTTTCAGATTAAGCTCGTACCTCCTTGCCAGGTACTGATAGATGGGGTGAGAACCGAAAAGAGGCAGCCCCGGCTTATTGGCACTCATTGTTTTCATTGCTGCGTCGAGTTCGAGCAGGTCTTTTTTCAGCATCTCAAAATTCTGCGCGAAGACAGCTTTAGTTGCCGGCAGCTTACGAGAAAGTGCTTTATAAATCGCCTCTGCCTGCAGCGCGGCCAGAGAGAAATCAAGCCAGGTGGTAAACGCGGTGCCGCCATGTGAATGATCGCCGCCTGGACCATGGCTGTGAGTAACGTTGGTCGCAATATTGATCAGGTTGTTCTTGAAAACCGCAGATGTGTCAACCATTCTCAACATTGGCAGGCTGACCTTCTTAGCCCACTTGGCGTAACCGGCCCCATTGAGAATTATCAAGCCCGCTTTCTGGTATTCTCTTACCGTTGCCTCACCAGGTTTCCAGAACGCCGGGTCCTGATTAGCCGGTGCAGGAAAGATGACGTTAACCTGATCGCCGCCGATTCGCTCGGCAAAGTAGGTAAGCGGATAGTTAACTGTATAGATGGTAAATTTCTCCTCAGTCATGCCTTGAAGGGGGAGGGCAAATATGAGGAAAATAAATATCAGGACTAACCGGACAGACATAGTGTTTTATCTCCTTGAAATGTTTTAAATAAACAAATTCCTGACCAGCATCTGGTCATAATGGACAACACAACCCAGCAATACCGCGCAGACAGCACTGCTGACCAAGATGATGATCACTATTTCCGCTCCAAGCAGCCGTGCAATAGTTGCCCTGCTGCACCCCAACTTAAAGATAACGTCAATCTCCCGCTCTCGCAGTCGCAGTGACAGGGAAAAGACAAGTACCAATGCCAACAGGGTTGCAGTGCCTACCAGCATGATTACCGCGTCCAGCACATTGCGGATCTTGAATATATTGGCCATCAGGGTGTCGATCACGTCCTTGGGCTGAACGATCTGGTAGTCCGTTTCTTTTGTCAGGTATCGACCCTGGAGGATAGTGCCTGATTTCTCATCATAGGGAACAGCAAGTACCGCCGTGAGAGGAAACTCTGCTGAGTCACCATGCAGATGAAATGAATCTATATTCTCTTCTGTTATCTCAGTATACTGCATGAGTTTGGCATTAGCCGTGACGTTACCATTCTCTTTTTTGAGGATGACCGAACTGTCCGTTGTCCTTGTCACATCCTTGTGACCATGTCCAAGTCCGTGGATAACCCATGCTGTCGGGATATCGACAAAAACGGCCAGGTCATCGGCACTATGATTTGTTGCCAGTACACCAGTAATTTTCATTTTCAGAGGATAGGCCCCGGCGATGTTGAACAATGTCTCTGGCGAGGAGACAATAGAGTCACCGGGATTCAAGTTAAGTATTCGGGCCACCTCAGCCCCGATGATGCACTGCCCGATCATGACAAACATTTCACCTTGAGCGAGTTTCAACTGCCGAAAATCAAAATAATCGAGAGAGGTGCCGACAATCGGAAAACCACGCGCTTTGAAACGAATGTACAAAGGGATCGGCGCAGCAAGATCGGTCTCCATGACCTGCTCTGCTGCTTTCATGGTGATGGTTTCCGGAACCTCATCCCCAAAATAAAGCGAGCTCATGACCAGGTCAAGTGCACTGCCTTTGGCGCCAACCAGCAGTGGGCTGGATTCAGCACGCAGGGCAAGCTGTCGCTCACTCTCATTTAAAAGGATTTCCAGAGCCAGTGGCAGAGCAGCGATAATGGTGATGCAGCTGACAAGTATGAATGTCTTCAGTCTGTTGTAACTCAGGTATTTCCAGGCAAGATAAAGACTGTCCATCATGCTGTTTCTCCCTGCAGGAAATCCTGAAAATTCACAATCCTGTCGAAATGTGGCAAAAGTTCATGATCGTGGGTGACGGCCAGGATCGTTGCACCATGTTTCTCCACGCTCTGAAAAAGCAGCTCAAGGATGTGCACCTTGTTTTTTGGATCCAAATTGCCGGTTGCCTCATCAGCCAGAATGAGCTTCGGACCCGGAAGGAGAGCACGACAAATGGCAACACGCTGCCTCTCTCCTTGAGACAGGTCCGTTGGATAACGGTTAAATTTATCTGCTATCCCCATCTGCTTCGCGAGTATCTCAGCACGGCAACGGACGTCATTATTCAGGCTGAGAGCATCTGTTATTCGATAGGGGTGCAGTATGTTATCTTGTACATTAAGGTAGTCGAGAAGACCAAAGTCCTGGAAAATGAACCCGATGTTGGTGATACGAAAATCGCGTCTTGTTGTGTCATTCTGGCTGCTGATCTTCATCTCGTCAACAGTAACACTTCCTTTTCTGGGAGTGATTATGCCGGCAACCAGGTTCAAAAGAGTTGTTTTTCCTGAGCCGCTGGGTCCGATAACCCCAACTTTTTCCCCGGCTTTAACCGACAAGTCAGGAATAGACAGATGAAAATCACCGGTCGGGTATCGAAAATCTACGCTGTTGAGTCGGAGCATATTTGTTTTGGTATATCGGTTTATTTCGGAACCCGGACAATCAGCAATCCACCTTCAGTCTTCTCTCTTACCTTTTTGCAAAAGGATCTATCCTTTTTTCCTCCAGTAAATCGATACCGACGATCTTCCATGATCCGTCTGCAACCGCCAGAGTCAGAATGGCATCATAGACGTTCTGCCTCGTGTGGAGGTGGCCCCAGTGCCCGACAGAACCGATTGCCGTCCACTTCGTTCTGACAGCAACGGCACCGTTATGGGTTTTCGACTCCTGAACCTCTGTTTCAAGGACCGCAACTTCCGTGATTTTGGCCTGAGCACCGCCGGCCTGTTCAATGATCATGGACTGTCTGCTCTGCAGGTATACATCTTTGAGCAGGTCGCCACTGACACTGATCGCCAGTTTATCATACACATCTTCCTCGTCCCGGAAGTCGAAAGCCCGGTATACGTTTTTCAACAGACTGAGGGTTATATCCTTGCTGTCATCCTCACTTATCTGGCTTGCCCGTGCACTGCTGCCGAATGAAAATTGCCAGTGTGGAAAGAGGGCTGCGATGCCAATGACCAGGGCCAGGATTATACTGAAGTGGATTTTTATAGATTGATTTCGTTTGCGGCGTCTGTAAGCTGTAAAAGCAAAAGGCAATAGCAGCAAACCACAGGCCAGGCTGCCAAGCGGTAACGGTATCCCACGATGCGCTTCATTAACCGTGATTTTGTCCACTGTAGGGATGGTGTAGTTTTTAAGGTAGTTGGTCCATTTCAGAACATTGTCATCTGGATCAAGATCATAGGGAAAAGGACCGGCCGGGTCGGTCATACGAGCCGTCACTTTCTGAATTCGCTCCGAGAACAGGTCCCACTGGGTAACCACCTCCTTCGGAATACCGTCTGTTAAATAAGTAATGACAATACCGATCATGGCAGTGTTAAGCAGCACCCGCTCGGGAACTTCAATGAAACGGCTGCGCAGTATAGATGACTCTACATAGGCGGTTCTATCAAGAATGGGCTTGAGCTGCTTGCCGTCGATCAGTACCTTTTCACGGTCCATAAAAAATTGAGCAACCTTTTCTCGGACGGGATCGAATTCATCTTCTTCAATATGGTCTTCACCTCGCAGGTCAAAATCCATCCATGTCATCATATCTTTGACACGAACCAGGATTTCGTGTCGCACCTCGTAGGGCTCAATGTAGAGGTAAGTCCTTAACCCCGTCTGCAGGGTCCGTTTGAGCGCCTTCTTTTCAAAGATGGAATACCAGGGATCGTCCCAGTCAAGGTGCAGAATATTTTGGTCTGTCAATTGCCTGAAATCAACGACAGGAACACCTTTGTGATAACAGAGAAAACCGATTGAAGCTCTGGGAAATCCGCTTTTTTCATCAATTGGAGGGATAAAGGTAAGGGAATCAGGTTTACCTTTAAACGGATACGTTAATTCTACATAGAGAACTCGCTTGTCATCAGGAGGTCCGGGTATCCTTTGCCGGGTATAGGGATTGATTGAGCCGGCAAATGGAGAGGGCCGCTCAACGCGCATCCTCGGTTCAACCAGTTCGAGTTTTGCAGACAACTTTTCACCGGTATCGGTGATAACCTGAAACCCCGAGTCAGCAAAAACCTGTATACGTTCTTCGGGGTTAGGCCTGCCGGGTACGGGTTCCGGGAAAATGTTATCAGGAATGAGTTCATCAAAAACAAACAAATCCTGTATGTAGACTTCCAGCTTAATTTTTACATGATCTTGTTCTATGTAGATTTCAGCAATGTTCCGAGAATTTTCGGCCCCGGACAGGTTGATCCAGTCAGCATGTGAATCAGGAGTGAAAAGGGTAGTAATAATTGTGAACAGAAAAAAGAGAATGATATTTTTCAATTAAAAACCTCTAAAGATAAGTGCTCGCTTGTTAACTTTTAAAATTATTGAGTTTACCCAAAACAAAAAAGATCATCTTAGTCGAGAATGCCGATTTGAATATAGCAGCAAACCTCTTTATGTGGAAGATCCAACTTTCATTTCCCGCGTATCGACGTGACATTGTGTTTTGACCTGCATCGTAGTAACCTCTGCACCAGAGGTAAAGAAATGTATTGTAGAAACAAACGGATTTCAATTGAGAGGATGAAAATGACCAAGTCTTTGTTTTTGGGTTTACTGGTTTCAATTTTATTTTGTGGTTCACAGGCATTAGCAATTGATTTATATGGTTTTGGAAGTTACTGGGGCAAAAAGGATGTCGATGGGAGTTGGGGTGGCGGTATTGGGCTAAGCTTACCGCTTTTAACTGAACACCTCAGACTGGATGGAAGAGTCTATTATTTTGGAGACAGCGATGTGGGGAGTGGGGATAGCAATGTGAAGTTGACACCATTTGATCTGGGGTTGCAGGTGCACATTTTACCTTCAGGTGAAGTAGATCCCTATCTTCTTGGCGGAGTGTCATATGTCTATGTTGTTCATTCTGACAGGTTTGATATAGACTCAGAATTTGGCGGATATTTCGGTGCCGGACTTGATGTGGAATTGGGAAGTTCCTTCGTTAAACTTTTCGCCGAGGCACTTTATCGGTTCGCGGAACTAGATGGTATTTTCGACAATAACATCGATGTCAGCGGCTTTACAGGTAACATCGGTGTCAAAATTCATTTTTAGTACCTTACTCCAGAAACACTGCACTAAAAAACAAGAAACAGAGGAATGTGTTTTTAAATTATGTGGTTACACATACCACCAAAATATCTATATCTCCCTTGTGGGGCGTTAGATTGATATGCTCATCCTCAGATGTAGGTCAAAGCATATACTGGCGAATGAAACGCATAAAACGTGCAAAAAAACTAAACCAATTATGAGAACCATTCCTGGCCTTATTGAATAAATGGTTCCCTCATTGTGACAAATTCTTCAGCACTGCTCGGGTGAATACCTACGGTACGATCAAAGTCGGTCTTGGTTGCACCGGCTTTAAGGGCGACGGCAAATCCCTGCAGAATTTCTGCGGCATCAGGTCCCACCATATGCACACCCAATACACGGTCGGTGATGCCATCTACTACGAGTTTCATCAGTGTTTGTTCATCAATCCCGCCAAGAGAATATTTCATCGGCCGAAAAACCGACTTGAAAATGACAACTTTATCATATCGTTCTCGCGCCTGAGCCTCCGTCAGGCCGACCGTTCCAAGTGGAGGTTGACTAAATACCGCAGTGGCGATGTTTGTGTAATCCATCGTGCGACTCTCGCCACCGAAATGATTGGCTGCAAAAGTGCGCCCTTCATTGATTGCAACAGGAGTCAAATTGATTTTGTCGGTTACATCCCCGATTGCATAAATATTTTCAACTGAGGTCTGCATCTGTTCATCAACTTCAATGGCGCCGGAACTGCTTAACAACACACCAATTTCACCGAGCCCCAGACCTGCTGAATTGGGTTGCCGTCCGGTGGCAAAAAGGATCTGATCAAAAACCTTATCGTCGTATTCCCCGCATATAAGACTGAGACCTTCAACCGTTTTCTGTATCCTCTCAACAGTTGAAGCGCACTGGATCATAATTCCCTTTTTAACCTGCTCGGCCCGCAGATGATCAGCAATCTCTGCATCGAAACCTCGTAAAAGGCGAGCAGAGCGTACCACGAGTGTAACCTCTACTCCGAGTCCGTGGAAAATGCCGGCAAACTCCTGGGCGATATAGCCGCCACCCACAATCGCCATTTTTTGAGGCAACGTCTCGAGCAGGAAGGCGTCATCAGAAACGAGCACATGTTCTCGTCCGGGAAATTCGGGTACAAATGGAGAACCGCCAGTGGCTACCATGAAACGGTCGGCAGTGATTTGCTCAATACCAACCTGGACGGTTTTTGCGTCGACGAAACGGGCAGAATCCCGGTAAACATTCACGTTAAATTTTTCGAGAAGGCCGTCGTAGATGCCATTAAGCCGGCGAAGCTCTGCCTGCACCCCATTGCGAAGCTCAGCCCAGTCAAATGTTGCTCCACGAGAGCTCCAGCCAAGACTTTCGACGTTGCACAGGTCCTCTGCAGCATGCGATGCATAAACCAAAAGCTTTTTTGGCACACAGCCGCGATTTACGCAGGTACCGCCTAATCGATTGTCTTCTGCCAGACCAACCTTCGCTCCGAGTGCTGCCGAAGCTCTGGCGCAGGCAACTCCTCCTGAGCCCCCTCCAATCACAAACAGATCATAGTGTGCCATAATGTGTCTCTCAATATAATAGAATTCCAGTTTGTTTCCCAAACGAACAGTACTGTTCGTATCCTCATAAATAGCGCCTTGACCGTTAAAACACAAAAAATATCCAACAAAGACGAATAGAATTCGTGGAACTATAACAAATCGATAGCTCAACCATTACTTGTTAGCAACAGATTATAAGAATAAGCATTTTCACTCAAGTGTTTTGTTTTTCTGACAGAAAGGCAGTTCTATATCTATATGATCGGAAGTTGTGGGTCACCTAACTGCAGAGGTAGCAGCAGATTCTGTGTTTTAATTACAGCTGTTTGATTGGCTCGTAAGAACGAAAAATTTTTAAGTGTGATCACCTTCCAACCTAATCGCTGCAAGATTAGGGCACTCCTTGCAATTGCATGCCTAATTCTTATACTGCTTACTAACCCTCATTTCTCATGAACATTGTGTCAATTTTCTGAAACTGTTTTCACTGTAACAGCTTGCCACCCGTTCGATTTGATGAGAAATTTTACACGATGTTCACCAAAGGCCAGCAGATATGACCACATCCGGAGTCTCACTGCGTTCGCTTACCTGCAGCGTCGCTACCCCAGTAAACATAGACTACTATAGTTCACTGGGGTGCTTCTTGAATATGTAATCATCTTTGCTGGTGAGAAATCCGGGCTAAGTCAATCAAAAATTAAACGAAATGGTGCAGAAGATGCGACGACTCATTCAGATTATCACTGTTATGCTGTTTGCCCTGCTTACAATTCATACAACAGCAGGAGCCCAAAGCAAATCTCGTTTACATAAGATTCTCCAATCGGGAGAATTGCGGGTCGGAACCACTGGTGACTGGAACCCGATGACAGTCAAGGATCCGGCGAGTAACAGCTATAAAGGTTTCGATATCGATGTAATGACCGAACTGGCAAAAGACCTGGGTGTAAAACTCAAATTCGTACCAACAGACTGGAAGACATTGATCAACGGTATCGTTGCTGATAAATACGATATCAGTACAAGTGCTTCAGTTACACCAAAGCGTATCCGGACAGTCGGTTTCACCAAATCTTACTATCAGGTCAGCACCGTTCCCCTGACCCTCAAGAGTAACCTTGATCGTTTTAAAGACTGGGAAGATATTGATAAACCTTCCGTAACAGTAGCGGTAACTCTGGGTACATCACATGAGCAGCAGGTCAAAAGATTCTTTCCAAACGCCAAGATCAGGAGTATCGAAGCCCCTGCAAGAGACTTTCAAGAGGTTCTAGCGGGCCGAGCCCAGATCTCCGTTACCAGTAATCTGGAAGCGTCATTGCTGACTCAGGCTCACTCACAATTAGTCGTCGTGCCGGTTTCAGAAGCAAGAACCCCTGCAGACCTGGCCTTTATACTAGCCCAGGGAGACCAGGTGTGGCTGAACTTCCTTAATCATTGGATAACGATAAAACTCAATCGTGGTTTCTTTGATAATCTGAAACAGAAGTGGATGCCGATCAAGTAGCATCTTGTTACCGAACTCTGCAGGGAAAAATAAACCAGTTACTGGCATGATTAATAAACGGCTGCCACTCTACCTCGTTCTGACCCTCGCCTTGACCTGCGTACTTTCCAGCTGCTCCAGAGCGGAATACAACTGGGGCTGGTTTGAAATTCTTCCAACGACAGAAAGGGGGGCTGACAACCTCAGGTTTCTTCTTGGTGGGGTCTGGGTGACTTTAGGGCTGTCTTCTACCGCAATCTTTTTTTCAGTTATTATAGGCCTGTTCGTTGCCCTCCCGGGTCTTTCAGTAAGGCCCGGCTTCCGTTTATTCAACCGAACATACGTAGAACTTTTCCGGTCAATTCCGGTGCTGGTATTGATTCTCTGGATCTACTATGGGCTTCCGGTTGTACTTGGTATTTCCATGAATCCTTTCATAGCAGGTGTCGTCGCACTTGCTATAAGCGACAGTGCCTTTGAGGCAGAAATTTTCAGAGCTGGAATTCAATCAATCGGGCGAGAGCAAACTGAAGCAGCCGATGCAATTGGCCTCAATTACATCCAGAAAATGAGACTCGTTATCCTGCCTCAGGCCATCCGTAGAATTCTGCCGCCTCTCGGAAATCAGTTTGTCTACATGTTGAAAATGTCCTCACTGGTATCCATAATTGGCCTGCAGGAGCTTACCCGAAAAGCAAATGAGTTGTCGGTGACTGTCTATCGTCCCCTGGAGATTTACACCGTGCTCGTTCTCGAATATCTCGTCCTCATCCTCATTGTTTCATGGATGGTTCGGCGACTCGAAGGCAGGCTTGGTGCAGATCAGCGTCTTGCCTGAGCTAGGTGAGTGAGTAAGAATACCGAGACGGGTTTTTCTGAAACCATGAGCAATGCAAAGACTGCGGTCGGCAAAATAAATTGCAAATTTTACCATGATTGGGTAGCCTGTCGTCGTTGACTCCGATGGTTTGTGGCTTGGAGGCTATTGCTTAAGCGCTCGCCAAGAAAGCGACTACCTTTCATTTCTCACAAGGTATAGCTTGAAAATACATATTTATTATCCTGTCAGTCAGGTCTGTCCATGAAAACAAGATCCACTGGTTATCCAACGGGAATGAGTCCAACCAGTACCACCTCACCCGCTGATGCCGCAAAAGCATATTCCAGCACCGCAGCCCCTCACACTATTACCGATAAGATCTCCATCATGGGGATTCCCGAGACGGAACTGACCCCGAAGGTTCGCCAGGCCATTATGACTCTGATGGAAGAAGTGGATAATCTCCGTCGTTCGATGGATGGCATGAGTCAGCGGTTGGCTGCTGCTGAAACACTGGCAGATCAGGACCCCCTGCTTCCAATCTATAATCGGAGGGCATTTCTTCGGGAACTGATAAGGGTACAGGCTTCAGTGGAAAGGTATAACAGCGACGCAAGTATGATCTATATCGATCTTGATAATTTTAAGGAAGTAAATGACACATATGGACATCGGGCTGGAGACTACGTGTTGCAGAAGCTTTCTGAGAGGCTGGTGGCCAGCGTGCGCGAAACTGATATTGTTGGCCGGTTGGGTGGAGATGAATTTGGGTTGATCTTGTCTCGTACCAATCAGGATGCTGCGTCAATCCTGGCAACCCGTCTGCCACAGGAGTTAAAGGATAACCCTATTGCCTGGAACGGCGTTCCATTGGAAGTCGGCATGTCCTGTGGAATCGTGGTGATTCAGCCAGGTATAGATGTGCAGGATGCTATGGCTCAGGCTGATAATGAAATGTATCAGCAAAAGCAGAAAGAGAAGAAGGGCTAGAGAGATTTGATGACACCGAGAATTGTCCTGAAGATTAACAAATACCGATAAAAATCAATCTTCAATCATCAGTAACTTTTTTCTAATGAGAGTAAATAGGACCTGAGGTTTCTGGAGCTGTTGGTCAAACCAAGTTTCTGCCGGAGTTTTTTACGATGAAAATCAACTCCACTGGTAGAGATGCCGAGCACTTCTGCTATCTCCTTACTGGTTCTTCCACTGCGTACCATATTGGCAACTTCTATCTCCTGGGGAGTGAGCAGCATGGTTAATGCAGAAAGATTCTGGAGAAATGGCGAGATAATATCTCGTAGATTGGCGTCAATGACTTCGCTCAAGGTGCGCTGTTTATCGGAAAGTCGTCCTTGCAGCAATTGCTCAACATAGGGGAGGACGAGACGGTCCACATTAACATAAATCGTTTCTTCGATTCGTGTTTTGTCCTCGTCGCGTTGCCGCAATAATACACGTAGTGCTATATTCGTTTCTTTAAGACGTTCCCTTTCACTGCGCAATTCGACCTCTTTTTCTTCCAGTGCCTTTTGTATTTCGATTATGGGGGTGATATTTTCATGGGTGACAATGACGTGACTATTTTGCCTATCCCGAAAGGGGACTACCCGTACAGCAAACCACCTCTTCCTATCTGGAGAATGGCAAGGATAGTGGGTTAAAAATTCGGGAAGATCGCCTCCCAGCACTTTTCGTATACCTTCTGCTACAGTGCCGCCTTCCTCTCCGTTATACCCAGTGGGATCTTCACATATTCTGAGGTAGTTGATACCGAGACTATCATAGGGCTCTGTCATGCCGTTTTCACGTGCAAAATCCTGCCAGGATCGATTGGTTTCAATAATGACGCCATATTCGTTAAGAATAGCAACATGGGCTGACATCGAGTCGATAATGACTTGGTAAAGATTCGAATCCAACATTCAGACTCTCCATAGTAGTAGTTTTAACTATCAATAACGTACTATTTAGAACCCATTGTGTCAATCCGGTTTGTTGTTAAAGTTATGGGTAAGAGATGCTATAGATGCATCGCAGGATGACAATAAAATACACTTACACCCCCACAGGGGGGTATAAGTACCATGGTGGTATATCTAACAACATAATTTCAAAAACCATTCCTCGATTTCTTGTTTTTTATTACAGAAGTTAAGGAGTAAGGTACTAATGAGGTAATAACATGAAAAGCGGATATGATTCACTCACATGGGTTAATGATAAAGACGGTAAAGAATATGTTTGCTCAGTTGCGAACAATGGTGAAAAAACGTCCTTTGAACAGCTCACAGAAGAAGAAAAGAAAAAGTGTACGAATGTTAATGAGATTGTTGGAACAGAAAGATGGTAGATAGATCCTTCGCCCCCCAGGGTTCCTGTTTATGGATAAGCAGGAGCCTTAGGGGTAACCACTGAGAACATTTCCAAAGGTTATTGCTGTTTTTTTGTTGCTGTATTCACGACGGTTTTGGCGAGATTACTGAACACGAAGTGGTGCAGAGGCAGAACCGAATACCAATATAATCTACCCCATAAGCCCTTGGGATGAAAATGGGCTGTTTGCACAAGTTGTTCCGGCTGCACGTCAAATTCGAGCCAGGCCTCCCCAGGAACCTTCATCTGGGCATGAAGAAGCAGTCTTTTCCCTGGCTTAAGGTCAACAACTTTCCAGAAGTCCAGGGCATCACCGATTCGTAAATCCGTATTCGATCGTCTGCCGCGACTCAGGCCGTACCCGCCGGCGAGCTTGTCCATTGCCCCTCTAATTCTCCACAGAAAGTTGTATCTGAACCATCCATTTTCCCCGCCAACTGCACAGACTGACTGAAAGACGTCTTCCTGGCGCTCTCCACTGTTAAACGGAATAATTCTGGTGTCCCGTAAAATAGCTCCGGCCGGGTTGTCAAAATCCCTGATGTCACATGCCTGCTGTGCGCTGCTGTCGCACCAGCGGCTGAGAACCTGGTTCTGCTCAAGTTCATCTATGGCCTCGGTGACCGTTTGCTTGAAAGCAGACGGCTTGATATCTGGATAAAACCGGGCACTATTATCGTTTTGCAGTACGGTTTCACTTTTCAACCCTTCGACCAGCGCGGAGGCAAGCTTATAGGGGATGGGGGTGAAAAGAATCAGCCAGTAGGAAGAGAGACGGGGTGAGAGGACTGGGACAGGAAATAGATGTCTTTTTAACCCCATAACTTCTGCTGCCTGTTGCATCATCTGCTGGAAGCTGAGGTCCTCACTGCCTATATCGACGATGAGGTTTCCCTGGTGCGGAAGGGCTATGGACGACTCCAGATAATCAAGAACATCTTCAATTCCAATGGGTTGTGTTCGGCTGCGAACCCACCTCGGGGTGATCATCAGGGGCAGCTTCTGGCAGAGGTTACGGATAATTTCAAAACTGGCACTCCCAGAACCGATGATGACTCCTGCCCGCAGCCAGACCGTCTCAATGTCACCTGATCTCTCAGAAAGAATCTCCCCCGTTTCAATGCGGCTTAAAAGATGTTCACTGGCACTCTCTTTTACCCCCAGGCCGCCAAGATAGATGATTCGCTGAACCCCAGCAACTATGCAGGCGTCTCTGAAGTTTTCGGCGCTGATTCGATCAAGGTTTCGATAATCATCCACCGATCCCATGGAGTGGATCAGGTAAAATGCAGTATCAACCCCATCCAGTGCTGCCTCAAGAGTATCTTTATGGAAGGTTGACCCTTCTCTTATATCAACCTGGTCGGTTATGGAAACCTGGACTTTATTCCTGTTACGCACCAGTAATCGAACATCGACGGTGGCGTCTTGTACCAGGCGATGTGTCAGACGTCTACCTATATAACCGGTTGCACCGGTGACCAGTACAGTCGTTTGTTTGGCTTTGTCAGGCATGATTTCGAAGTTTTAATTCTGTCGGATGTGGGTTGAGGTAATGCTGATGCTGCAGGTACGGTTCATCATATTTACGCACATAATGGTTCATCAGGGTAATGGGGACAATGAGCGGGATATGGTAGTTCCTGAAACGCTCGATTACTTCCAGCAGCTCCTGCTTCTCATCGCTTGAAAGGCGTTTCTTGAAATATCCCATCATGTGCATGAGGACATTGACATGTTTCTTTACGGTGGGTTTCAGCCTCATGGCTGCCATCAGGTTGTCCTGGTATGAATCGAGAAGCTGTTCCGGTTCCAGAGATCCGGCTTCTGCTGCAATACGGCCAAGTTCCCGGTAATGTTTTTCGCTGTGTGCCCGAAGCAGTGATTTATGTCCGGTATGAAAGGTCACCAATTTTTTGGCTGTAAAATCATCAACAGTGTTGCGCCAGCGTTGGTAGACAAAGACCGATTCTATAAAGTTTTCACGTAAAACCAGGTCGTGCAGGCGCCCTTCCTCTTCGACTGGGAGTATTGGAAACTGTCTCTTGAAAACGCGGGCAAAGAGACCGACACCGACAGCCCGTGGGACATTGTTTTTGTCATAAACCTTTACCCGCTCCATGCCCGATGATGGTGATTTGCTCTTGAAGATAAACCCGCAAAGATTCTCCTGCGCAAGCTGTTCAACGCGGGCATGCGCCCATGCATTCATTTTGTCCGTATGGTCCGTGCCGGTTTTGTTGGTGATGAGACGTGGCGAGTCGGGGTCACCCACCAGACGCATCGATTCCCGGGGTACTGAGAGTCCGCACTCCACTTCGGGACAGACTGGTACAAAGTCAAAAAAAGTGCCCAAGGTGCCGGTGATATACCTGTCATGTTTGTGCCCGCCGTCAAAACGAACCTCATTGCCGAGCAGGCAGGAGCTGATACCTATTTTGATTTTTGTGTTCTCATTCATTCCTGCAGACCTCTCATAGAATGTTTACTTTATGATATCTCAGTAAATAGCTCCACATACTCTAACAAGTACCTGAATAATAGCAATTGTTGGTTATGTTAATTGTACACACAATCCCTGACAATGGATATGAATCGAAGACACACTGATATACATAGGAGAAGCCGGCGTCTTAAAAACGGGAGCCGCGGTGAAGGACCGGTTGTCTACTGGGTATCACGTGACCAGCGGGTTTGTGACAACTGGGCTCTTTTATGGGCCCAGCAGGAAGCGCTAGTTCGAAAGAAAGGTCTGCTGGTCGTATTCTGTCTTATTCCCCATTACCTTGGAGTCACTTCCAGTCAGTATAGTTTCATGCTGAGTGGTTTGATAAGTATGCAGAAAAAACTGCGTGAGTTGAATATTCATTTTATCTTATTTGAAGAGTCCCCTGATAAGATACTGCCACGCTTTCTTCGCCAGATCGATGCCCATCTGCTTGTCAGTGACTTTGATCCGTTACGAATAAAGCAACAATGGAAAAAACAGCTGTTAGAGGAAGTGGCTGCTCCTTTCTATGAGGTCGATAGCCATAATATCATTCCTGCCTGGACGGTCTCCGACAAGAAAGAGTACGCGGCATATACTATTCGCCCAAAAATCAAGCGGCTTCTGGATGATTTCTTAACGGATATTCCTCCAGTCGAAAGTCATCCTTTTGACTGGAATCAGTCTTTGAGCATTTCCGGTTCAAGTTGTCTTCAAGGGTCCGTTTCGGACCTGATTTCTACCGGGCACAAATGGCATGGAGTTGGCGAGGCAGACGCACAGCTCGCAGCTGATACTTTCGTCAACACAGGACTTGTGAACTATTCAGAGCAAAGGAACAATCCATGTGTAAAGGGGCAGTCCGGATTGTCTCCTTACCTGCATTTCGGGCATCTGTCCGCCCAGCGCCTGGCCTGGATGGTGTCGAGGAACGGACTGCCTGGCGAGACCAAGGAGCATTTTCTTGAGGAACTCATTGTGCGGCGGGAACTCTCTGATAATTTTTGCCTGTACGAACCCTTGTACGATACTTTTGCCGGGTTTCCCGAGTGGGCACGTAAAACCCTTAATGAACATCGGAGTGATAAGAGGGATTACATCTATTCTCTCCCAGACCTGGAAGCAGGCAACACTCATGAGCAGCTCTGGAACGCCTGTCAGGTTGATCTCGTTCAGAGCGGCAAACTTCATGGATATTTGCGGATGTACTGGGCGAAGAAAATACT
>CAXMTO010000274.1:0-4858 GCA_964196355.1 uncultured Myxococcota bacterium | reverse complement strand
TTTTGACCTATATAAATTCAATCCTGCTTAGAAATGCCTAACACTGAAGATGCATTTTGGAGTGCGAGATGGTTCCAGAAAATCGATAATCTGGAAGAATCTCGAACGGACGGCAAGAAAAAATGTGATAGGTATTCGTCCCCCTGAGAACAAGAGATACAGGAAACACCTTAACCCAAATCATCTGTAAAGTGGTCTAACCAGCTAATAGATTCTTCATCGGTCATTTGACACAACCAAGTGGCTGTGTCATAATGTAACATTGTGGTAGTCTAATTTTCGAGAGCTCTTTGTCATGAAAGAACTTGTTCGATGTCGCCCATGTGGTTTTATAATAGAGGCTGAGAAGCTGGGAGATGTTTGTCCAGCATGCGGGATATCCCGCAAAGCTTTTGAACCCTATCGCGAAAAGGTTTCACTTAACAGGCTCCGTCTGCTAAACCTCGATATACATCCTATTACTATTCACCTTTCTCAGGCCTTTGTTGTAACCATTCCTCTCCTAATTATTATCAGTTATTTTTTCAATAATTTTCAAACCGTTATCATTAAAAGCGTACTTATATTTTCTGTTTTTGTATTCCCAATAACCCTTGTATTAGCCATATTAAGTGGAGTAGTTGACGGGTTAATCCGATTCAAAACACTTAAAACACCGCTACTTAGGATCAAAATTATCTTTAGTATAATCATCCTGTTATTATCAATAACAATGATGATTGTAGCCCCACAGGAAAATTATGGGCTCTGGACCTTTATCTTAAGCGTTCTATGCCTTGCTACAGGAGTTCGGCTTGGTTTGTGGGGGAAAAAGCTTATCAACGTAATACTTCCTGGCACTTATCCACTAAATAAGGGTAAGAAGAAGCAAGCTATCAAAAACTCTGCACAACTTAATAATTCTACTGAGGTTACAGCATCTGAGCAGTCATCTTAGATTGACCTTATTCCTGTTAGTGTCAATTTAATCAAATCATGGAAAATAGCCAGAAATGGAGCATTGTAAGTTATTGATGTTTCCAGAAAATTAATAATCTGGAAGTATCTCTGATCGTAGATTTTATATGCCCATGTATCGTATTCTTCTGATTAATTATGTTTTTGGTTAATGCCTCTGTTTACACAAGGTCTAATAAGGCATCCTCCACCAGCAATTGTCCTTACAGATACTCTCTCGGAAATCAGCAGAGAAAGAGGATGCTGATTCTGCTGTTCTAAAGGTGGTTTGGTCAAGTTCGGTAAGGCAGGCAGGTGGTATTTGTGGGAATGAAGATTACATTGTTTTTCAAACAATCTCCAGAAATGAAGAACGAAACCAGGATGAAAAATATATGCTTGTGATTCCATTACATAACAGTCTATATCATTATCTATCATATAGCCTTTATCCCTCTGGATCTCTTTCTGATGGAGTTTGATGGTTGTCAGAGCCATTCCGTTAGCCTGCTGGAAACCACAACGGATCACACTGGGAAGGGCGCTACAAGTTCAGACCAAAGAATGCACATAAATGAGCCCCTTTCTTCTTTATTATTTATGAGGGATTATTATGAGCATCCGGTGGAAACTATTAATCGTTCTTTTGATCTTCAGTGTCACCCCTTTGCTTGTTTATATTGCCCTAAACCAAAGGGTGGTCCGTGAGCTGCAAGATACCTTCTCGGATAGGACTAATGTTTTATTTACGCGAATCATTGGAAATGATCTCCAACACACAGCTCGAGATTTCGCTAAAAGTCTGGGCCTTGAAATGCACTCCATGGAGATCAGCCTGAAAAATCTGGCCAGAGACGCTGAGCGATCCTTAGCTGACAACTCAATGGCCACATCGCATATCTACTTCACTGATGACTTTAATGCCCCCCTTAGAGCTCCCGATGATCTGTTTCCTTCTACAAAATTTATCCAACAAATTACACCGGTCGAAAATAGTCCTATTACAGTCAGTTTGGAACATCAGGTTTTTATGCTAGCGCCAGGCATCGAGAGGCAGGCAGTGGCTATGGACACTGTCCGTCTGAACCGTCTGCTAGGAATAAACAGGGATTTCGAGCATGTTTTTGGCGAGCGCATTTACTGGCAGTACGTAAGCTTGACAAGCGGTATACAGACGATTTATCCTGGACATGGCAATGCACCGCAGAATTTTACTGTCAGTAGCGAGCCATGGTACCAATTTACCAAAGACCGGGGTCGTTTTGGTTGGAGCAATCCCCGCATCGAAGCGATCTCAGGTCAGGTGGTGCTAACCGCCTCGACACCTCTACGACGCCCGGATGGTCTCTTCGCCGGTGTTGCAGCTATTGATTTACGCATTCTAAAGGTGTTACAGCTTTCTGTTCCGCCCTCGCAGTGGACAAGGCAAACCCATTTCTATCTCGTAAGCTCACAAGCAAAAAATAAATCAGGAAATCCCGGTTTTCAAATCTTAGCAAAACAGGGCCAAAATCAACCGGCAGGATGGGTTAGTAATCCCAATCGGGAGCATCTCACTTCATCCAATTACGAAGAAATGAAACGTTTCTTAGATGATTTCCAGGTAAATACATACGGCCTGACAAAGATGCCCTTCGGAGAGGAGGACTCAATGTGGGCATATGCCCATGTCAATAAAGATATGAGCCTTGTTTTAATAATTCCAGAAAAAGTAACCGACCTTCAACTCGCACGAACACAAAAGCGGATGACTCGGTGGTTGATGCAGGATACTTTGGTCTCAGCGACGGTAGTGATTGGCATTCTGATCGTCATCGCCCTCTGGCGTTCCCGTGCTCTGATTAGCCCTTTGTTGGCCATGATTAAAGCAGTCCAGCAACTGGCTGAAGGCGACTTCTCTTCACGCATGGAATATAACACTGGAGACGAACGTGACATGGTGGCAAATGCCTTTAATGAAATGGTTCCCCAGTTAGAAGACAGGATACGTATGCAAAGAGCACTTGAAGTCGCCCAGGAAGTACAGCAAACTCTTTTGCCCAATGAGACTCCAGACCTTCCAGATTTTGATATTGCCGGCAAAGTTGTTTATTGCAACGAAATCGGTGGAGATTACTTCGATTTCTTAACTTACGGAGAGGGTGAGCATAGACAACTTGGCATCGTAGTAGGCGATGTCTCCGATCACGGTATTGGAGCAGCACTGCTCATGGCTACAGCCAGGGCGCTCATCAGAAGTGTATCCGAGAACCCTGGGGATCTGGCGCAGAACATCACGCGGGTGAATAGACTACTCTCTGCCGATGTCCGTCATAGCGGAAATTTTATGACTCTTTTTTACCTTGAGTTAACAGCTGGATCACCAACTATTCGCTGGGTTAGAGCCGGAAACGATCCAGCCATACTCTTTAACACCAATACTAAATGCTTTGAAGAACTTGCAGGACCGGGGTTGGTTTTGGGAGTAGACAAAGACTATCTCTACAAATATTCTGAAAGAAGTATTCTTCCACAAGAAACAGTCATCCTCATCGGCACGGACGGCATTTGGGATACAATAAATAGTGAAGGAGAAATGTTTGGCAAACAACGGCTACTCGAAATTTTGAGAAGTGTCGCTCATGAAACAGCAAATAACATCCAAAACACAGTGCTGAAAGCACTAGCTGCTTTCAGGGGGGACATAACGCCGGAGGACGATGTCACTATCGTTGTCGTCAAATCTGTTTGATAAGGAGAGAGGGGCATTATATTTAGGGTGAATCGAGAATGCCCTAAACTTGACATTTTAAATTCACGGTCTTGAACCGATTCCTGGCTATTTTTTTAAAGTCCCTTTAAACCAACTCTCTTCAAATGCGTCTTTCCAGTACCATCGCTTTTTTGTCCATATATAAGTACCGTCAATTTTGTCTCCGTCGGTCTTGCCTATCCATACAATTTTCCCATGTTTGGTACTGGTGATGGTGGCCTCGAAATAGATGGTACCCTCTTCAACTCTAGTTTTGTAAACGCCATCACCAAAACCATATGTGGAACAACTGGGCGAAAATAATTTGCCATTTTTAAATACTAGTTCATCTTCTCCATCAGCTTCCTTGCCTTTAGGCCCAACCAAGGTCATGTATAATTTTCCGTCGAGAATATTGACGCCGTCGGCATTTACAATTCCCCCGCCTAATATTGCCATTATCATGACTAAAGCGCCCATTAGAATAGTCTTGCAGAATATATTGCCATTATTCATGGCAGCCTCCATTTTTGTTTGGAAAAGGGTCGGAAAATTAATTTCATTTCATCTTCGTTGTTCAGGAAGCAGACATAGCGATGGCAGAATATGTACTTCCTTAACAGTGGGAAATTACAGTCACATGGTGAGTCAACACACTTACCATGCACAGAAGGTAAGCACTATCCAGACCATTTTCGCTAATTTTTTTGTAAATGAAAAGTCTAACACTTTACTTGATTTTTCTAGTTTCACGGGTTACGAAGAGCTTATTGCGGGTTTCATACCGAATGACTTTTTAGACAAGTTGGCGTGTGTCAAGTGGGGAAAATCTCTGTGATGGCAATTATTGATGCTTCCTGATCAGTTAATACGTGATAATGCCCAAAAGACTGCCACAAGTGGAGCATTCTGGAACTTTTAAAAATTCAAAATTATTCCTAGAAAACCAGCTGCAAATGCAGCACTCTAAATTATTGATTGTTCCAGATTATCAATTTTCAGCAGGCCTCCTGCATCCATTCTCCACTCTGTTGTAAGAAATTTGTCAGATCCCTCTTCTATAGTGACATTCATAACTTTTTCACAGAGAACACAATAAAGGAGAGAGAAATGGAAGCAGACCCGTATACGGATGATTACAGAGACGAAATTAGTGAATTAGTAGAAGAGGCACATGCAATATTCAATGCC
>CAXMTO010000273.1:0-4324 GCA_964196355.1 uncultured Myxococcota bacterium | reverse complement strand
CAGCAGAGGAGTAACCGCTTCAAAAGTAATGGTGGCAAACTCCCCGAATTTGCCAATGCCCAGGATCCTGGTCAATCCGGTGTAGTTGTTTTCCTTGTATCTCGTGTTATGGCAGACAACGATATAGGGTGGATAAAGTTTTTTTCCATCACAGGAGACAACTTGCTCTCTGGCCTGATCGAGATCTGCGATGAACCTCTGTGACTGTTTTTGTGAAAAATTGAGCTCGGTTGTATTATAGGCAAAAAAGAGAGGCGGATTGATGAGACCAACTGCAAGACAGGAACTGATCCGGGTGCGCGCCCCATAGGGAGGTTTTAGATATGTCGGACAGTGGCTTTTAATGATGTCATCTGCAGTAATTTCTATCGGAGCGGTATTGCCAATTTTCATTTTGCGGCGATAGGCCGCTCTTTTGTAAGTGTAAATTCTCCTTGCCGCCTTGGAAAAAAAACCGCCGTCAAGGTTTATGCCCTTGGCGATGCCGTCAGGGTAAAGTAGAGAGGCGTTATCGAAACGCATTGAGTACCGAATCATTTCCCGAAACGATTTCCCGTCAATATGACCAAGGGGTTCATAGCGGATAGAACGCTCATCAACATCCTGGTAAACTAGGCCGCCGGGCGTAAAGATGGCACCTTTGTTGTCGAATTTTCCAGTGGCGCCTTCATCGTTTTTATCGGGTAGAAAACCGGCTTCATTCTGCCCGAGCATTTTCCACAGGGTATCAAGTCGTATTGCGAGAATCTCCCGAATCAGCTCATTATCAATAATCGATTTTTTGGTGGCCATGTATTTCTGTGGAATTGGTTAGCGATGGTAATTGCCCTAGCAGTTCTATTTAGCATGTTGGCAATGATTATAGATGGTACTTGCATAGTAGCAAATAAAAGAGAAGCAAGCTAATTTAAATAGTTTTATGTTTATTGAGGCAGGGTCAGAAATGGCCCTGCTATTGTATTTCGCTAGTTTCAATTACTGCTATCAATCGAAAGTCGTGAATCATTCCCATAATACCAATATATCCGCTGTACATCTTGAATCAGTTTGATAGAGTGCAAACTCAAGATGTTGGCAAGTAATTGTAACTTTTGATTTGCCCTGCTACTTAATTGCTTTAAACAGGGATGGAGCCAATATTTTTTAAAAATATGAAAAAAAGGGTTCGTATTTATTTCATTAAATATGTTGCATACTCACCTGGTTAGAATAGAGGAGTGATATGTCTGAAAAAAACGTCCCCACCAATAATTCCCACACACCTGCTGATAACAACCCGGCGCGATCTTTCCGAAATATCTGGATAAATTTATTGCTATACCCGACGCACTCACTGCCGACGGCACTTGCCCCGGTTCTCGTCGGTGTCGGACTCGCGATTCATCACGGCGTATTTGCACTGTTGCCTGTCCTCGCGGGTTTTTTCGCGAGCTGGGTGATCCACGTTGCCGGTGTGTTTGCCGACAATCACGAGCTCTTGCGGAAGCACCCGGGGTTACAGGAGCACCCCGAGCTTGACGGCGCCATCAAAGATGGGACGCTTCGACTCCCGACACTTAGGGCTGCTATCGGCGTATGCCTTGTCCTTGCACTTGCAACCGCACCATACCTTTACCGGATCGGCGGTGCGCCCGTGTTATGGTTTGGGGCTATCGGAATCGTGGTAAGCCTCTCTTATAACGGCGGCCCATGGGCTTACGTTCGGCGAGGCCTCGCCGATCCAATTTTCTTCCTTATGTTCGGCATTGTTGGGGTGCTTGGGACCTATTACATCCAGGCTGCAGCCGTGTTAGGTGCACCCGAGCCGTGGACATTGCTAAAGTTGCTGCCTTTCTCCGTGTACTTGGTCGGATTGCCCGCTGGGGCTATTGTTACTGCAGTTATGCTCATCGACGATATCCGCGATCACGACTTTGATCAAAAGAAGGGTTGGAGGACAGGTGCTGTCCGCTTTGGGGTCAGCTTCAACCGGGCCGAGATCACCGCACTTGTAGCTTTTGCGTATGTTATGCCTTTTGCGCTCTGGATCGGGCTCGGGTTCAAAGTATGGATCCTGCTCACGCTCGTATCTGCGCCATTTGCATGGAGTACAGTCCAGAACGTCCGTACAGCGCCATCGCGCACGGCACTCATCTCAATGACACCGAGAATGGCACTGCTTGCATTGATGCACTCTGCGTTATTAGCAATTGGAATTGCTTTATAACAAAAAGGGACAGATTTGAAACCTGTCACCATTATTATAATTAGTCTCCCGGATTTTTGATTTCTGCTATACATTGAAAGTTGTGAATCATTCCTAATATATCAATGTGTCCACTGGACATGTTGAGTCAGATTTTGTATGACAGAACTGTAGATGTTGGCAAGACATGTTGAGTTTTGTAAAAGTTTAGTAGATATAGTATTAAAGATTTAACCTCAAATTATAATGTTTAATACTTGCCCTGTGTCCTTCTGCAAAAATGGGTGGTAGGTTGGTGTAAAATAAATAAACCTATAATAGGTGAGATGATGAAAAGAATAATTGCTATCGGATGGACGATAATATTTATAACATTGCTTGTTTCCTGCGTGAAGAGTGGTAGAGAAAACATCGGGCCTGCTGTCATAGGCATTGAAGGACCGGAATGGCATCTTGTGGAGGTGGGCGGCATACCACTGGCCGGCGAACAAAGACCTTTCGTGAAGTTTAACGCAGTGGAGAAGAAAGCTGCAGGCTATGCCGGATGCAACAACTTTTTCGGCGGTTACGAACTTGATGGATCTTCACTGAAGTTCGGCCCGGTTGGTTCAACACGTATGTTTTGCGAGGGTAAAGCCGGTGAGGTAGAACTAAGGTTTATGCAGGCGCTGGAACAGACCCGATCATGGGAAATCAGGGATGTCGCTCTGCTTTTGCTTAAAGACAGTGAAGTTCTCGCCCGGTTTACGATGGTTCGAGGAGAAAAAATCTAACGGTCGAGAAGATTCACAACCAGATACGGTTTACACAAAGTTTTTTACAGGCTCATAACTCTTTGAAAAAGAGATGGGTTCCCTAGCTTTTAGTTAAAGGGCAAAGTTATTAAAGGCTCTGCCCTTTAATGTTGTTAGCTTTTGATGTCTGCTATCCATTGACAGTCGTGAATCATTCTTAAAGACTCAAGGTATACGATGGATATGTTGTGTCAGATTTTCTATTACAAAACTCAAGATGTTGGCAAGCAATATGAACTACAGTTAATTACCAATATTCGATAAGCGTCATTATTTAATTATCTTTCAGGGAAAATTTAAGGGGCTGCTCAGGGTATGGAGAAAAGCTTCAATTTTTCCCAACTCTTTGTCAGAAAGAGTAGAGTGCCCGAATTCAGACATCAAGTTAAAATCAAAAGGATATTGGTAAAAAGCCATGACTTTGGCAATGGTCTTGAATTGCCCAGCGTGCATATACGGTGCCCTTTCTGCTACATTCCGTAAGGTTGGTGTCTTAAAGGCATTAATATATTTATCTGTGTCAGAATCCATAGTATTCAGGGCAATACATTCCTCAGACTCAGCATCGCTATACTTCCCATAACAGTTAAATTCATCAGCAAGGACTTTCTCAATTCCTTCTGTCCTGCCTTTATCAAGTCTACCTGGAACTTTAAGGTTATGAAAATCATCGTCAACAAATAAAGGCCCGCTGTGGCATTTTATACAATTCCCCTTGCCGACAAAAAGACGCATACCTTCAATTTCATCTTCGCTCATAATGGTCTTTATTTTCTCAGTATCTCCTTTGAGCAGAGCAGCAACATATTGGTCAAAACGGGAGGGGGTTGGTAGTATTAATCTTTCAAAGGCAGCTATAGCCTTACCAATATTGGAAAAGACACGATTGACCGCTTCCCTATCCTCGGGCTTCATATCATTCCACAATTTTTGGGAAACCGGGTTATCTAGGAGAGGTGTAGCCTTCTCAGGACAGTTTTGTGCCGACAAGTCAGGTAAGGGGTCAAAAATCTCTTCATATTCTTGACGGTAGTGTTTTATTGCCAGTAATACGACCTTGCATCGGGTGATACCGTGTTCAGCGGTATTTTCAAATGGTCCAAGTGCCTGAGACCACAAACTGTCTGCCCGACCATCCCAGAAAAACCACTTGAAATATGCCATGCCGATAATTGGCATTCCCCTACGTGTCGAGGTTCCGATTCCTTCAGCAAGCGGTTTATTGTCAGAGAATGCCACCTCGGCTTTGTGACAGGTGGCGCAGGATATTTTATTGTTTGCGCTGAAACGGGTATCCGAAAAGAGTTTCTTGCCAAATTGAACAGCTTGGGGATTGTCAACAACA
>CAXMTO010000272.1:0-4813 GCA_964196355.1 uncultured Myxococcota bacterium | reverse complement strand
AAAAAGTCCAAGACAATACAGATGCTCTGGAAACATCTTTGGTTTCAACATACCCTTTTCTCGTTAGGCAATTCTTGACTTTCTAAAGATCGAGACACAGTTATGTGTTGTTAGGTTTGGGGAACAACTTCTTCTTTGGATTCACAGTAGACACCAAGTTGAGCAGTTAGTTATCCCGTTAGGACTGACAGGGCGAATCTCTACCGTAATTTATCAAGTGATTAGCAGAAAATCATACCTCCAATAGGTTCATCTTCTCGCTGATAACCTCAACTTGAGAGGAATTACTATTTGGTTGATGTTTGTTCCAGCAACATTTGCTGTAGATAGGTAAAAGAGAACAGTCAATATACCTAAATGGACAACCTCGATGAGGTTAGAAATGAATTACCAGGCAAGAAGAGAATTATTGATAAGAATTATTCCACGATATCGCGAAGCAGATCGTAACCGGAAGAGGACAATTCTTGATGAATTTGTTTCATCTACTGGGTATTCAGGAAAATACGCTATTCGATTGCTTTACTTAAAAAACCCGCCTCTTGCAAAAGAAATAAAAGAGACCCCGGGCACACTATTATGGCCCTCGGGATCAAGAAACAATCAAATTGGCCTGGTTAGCAACAAACTTTATTGCTTCTAAAAGCCTTGCCCCATTTTTTAAAGAGTTAATTCCTGCTCTGGAACGTCATGGTCATCTAGAACTGGAGAAAGAGAATTACATCCATAAGTGCGGCTACTATTGATCGTATTTTAGCCCTCATCGGAAAAAGCTGCAAAGAAGAGGACTCAGTACAACAATATCTGGAACTCTTCTAAAGACGCAAATCACCGTCAGAACATTTGCTGACTTGAAAGATGAAAGTCCGGGGTTTTTTTGAGGCTGATCTGGTTGCCCATTGTGGAACTAATATGTGTGGATCATTTCTTTACTCTTTTGTCCTTACTGATATTGAAACCGGCTGGTCGGGCGGATATGGCATTCAGTGGTGGTATTAACTGAGTTGCTAGCCGACGACCCACGTCGTGAACCCTTTCGTTTTCCTGGCAACCGTATTGGAAATTGAACCAAAGAGAAATTCTTCATTTTTACTTATACCCCTTTTTCCAACCACTAGGGTATTGCATTGATACTCCTTTTGTGCCTGGAGGATAGCCTGGCTGATTGTTTTTCCATCAGCCAGCTGGATCTCTGTATGAATGCTCTCCTCTGTTACACCCAAATTCGTCAACCTGTCTATCGCCAATTGTACTGGCGCGTCTGCCTGGTGATGCATGATTTCTTTATAGACATCAAGGGTGCCGCCTTTATCATAATAGTCAGGAGGAGGATCAGGATAGATATAAAGCAGATATATCGTTATTCTGTCGCCAAATTTAGCTACTTGTCCGACATATTGTATAGCACGCAATGCGTCATCTGAATCATTAACAGCTACAAGTATCTTTTGCCAGTCATACATTCGTCCACCTCCTGTCTTAAGAGTATCCAGCAAAACAGTTGCGGTATAAAAAAACACGCTGTTGATGCCAGGTTCTTTCCTTCCTCGTTTCACCATTCATAAGACCTGGCCAAAATCCATCAGTCTACATTTCCACTGGCCATTGCTCAAACAGTCGCAAAATGGAGGCCATCATCTGGTGTCTGGGTACTTCGAGTCCAAATTTTTCTGCATATCCGGCTATAGCGCCGCTTTGAGCTTCTATTTCCGTTGGCCGCCCGTTCAGAATGTCCTGGAGCATCGATGAGAGATTATTGGGACTTTCATTGACTACCTCTACGAAAAACTCGTAAAGGTCATCGACAATGGGTTCTACGCCCCGTGCTTTTGCGACGGCCTCACCCTCTGCAAGTAACTGTTTCACCAGCAATATGGATTCCTCTTTCTCCAACAGCCGACCATTGGGAACTTTAAAAACGGAAGTGAGAGTATTGAGAGTTGAGTAGACAATAACTTTTGCCCAGAGTCTTTCTATAATTTTATGTGACCATTTTGTATCGATGCCGTTGTCATTGAAATACTGACATATTTTTTTCAAACGGGGTGTTACGGCGCCCGTCAGCTCTCCCACTTCGCCAAGTTCCCCAATAAAAGTCATTCCCCAGCGACCCACCCGAACCCGGGAATTGCCTAAAGCCGTTCCCGATAAAAATGTCATCCCTGCCAGAATGGCTTTTACCGGGAACATCCGCCGCAAAATGAATTGGTTTCCCAGGCCTGTCTGCATGAACACGATCGGACTCTCCGGCGTAACGAGATGGGCAACACTTTCTGCTGCTGCCTTCGTCGCGAAAGACTTGACTGTCAACAGGACCAGATCACATTCTTTTATGAGGCTGGCATCAGAGACAGCTGAAACAGGAACATATTCAGTAGAGTCAGGAGAGTCCGCATTATCGCAGATCAAACCAAGCCCTTTCCGCTGAATTTCTTCAACAATCAGCGGATTGATATCTACGATAGTCACATCGCTTTTATCTCCGGCAAGCGATGCCCCCATCAGCCTTCCGATTGCTCCACCACCGACAATTACTATTTTCATATTATCCCCCTTGTGCATCGGTTTTCTGATCGAAATCCAAAGGTTTTACATTTTAGATTGTATGGTTGACACACGTAAGAATTTGAGAGTCTGTCAACCACAAAACCTTCCGGTTAACACAATTCCCGAGGTATAATGATATCAGGGTGTTACGTGTGTTAACCATATCAGTACCTTACTCTTAAATTTCTTGTTTTTGCACCCCCTCAATGGGGCATTGAACAGAATGACAGAAAATAAATATTCATTTTTGAAATCATAATGTTAGAAACACCTTCATGGTACTTATTCCCCCTTGTGGGGTGTCAGCCTCTTCTTACCACACGAGCTCAATTGCTCGACGCAGATCCTCACAAAACTCCTCCACCTCATCGTACATAACTCTCGCTCCCATGGAAAAGTGCAGAAGGATATTATTGAGAGGGTCCGGGATATATGGGTATATTTTTTTTAAATTAAAGATCCTGTCCTGGGAAAGAAGAGCCAGGTCTTCCTGGCTGAGGGTATTGAATACCCGCTCACCGAATTCAGGGTTTTGCAGGACCGCATTTGCACGAAAGGTCTCCTTGCCGATTAAAAATAGCAGAACACTTCCCAACCCCAGGAGATCAAGGGCAAAGGGACGCTCCGGCAAGTAAAAATCATAATCGAAATCAATCCAGCAGAAATGGCCGTCATCTCGATCCACATAAATGTGATCGCGTCGAATATCCCCATGCTTGAGACCATTGTTGTGCAGTAGACCAATCGCTTCCGAACTGAGGAGGAATCGCTGGAGCAGGTCATGCAGGTGGTTCTCAAAATATTCCTGATGATTACCCCCTAGTTTGTAAATATATTTATCGAGTCTTTTGCCACTGACTATATCAAGGATGCGGACCAGGTTGCCGACTTCATCAAGGGCGGCGTACCCTTGCATAAAGGCAGAATTTCCAGTTGTGAGTTCAATAACCCGTGCCTCTTTTTCCGGGCTGCGGTAACAGGTTATCTCCAGCCCTCCCAAGCGCAAATTATATGTCTCGTGAAAAACGAGCTTTACGATATATCGCTGGCCACTTTCCAGATCGTATACCCTGGGGACCCACTGTTTAGGCTGATCATCTATCCCGAAGCGCCCCTCCTTGGTATATCCCGTTATCAGGAAATATCGGTTATCCACATATATCACATCGCCGTAATCGATATTTCCGAAGTCGCTGGTATCGCTAAAAAAACGTGGCTGGTGCCTTAAAGAGCGCAATGCCGGGTGCTGTTTCATTTTGGGCAGGATATGTTCGGGAAAGCGGCTCCAGTCTACCATAGTGGCCATCCGTTGAGCCCAGCAGAATGGTTTTCTCCCCTGATTGGGAACCTACTGCAACGACCGGTTGACTGCCCATCGTAATGGACAACGAAGAGATTTTTCCAGGCTGCCATAACTCTCCCCAATAAGCTGGTTTTACACATATGGAGAATATACTAGAAAGGATGCTCGTAATGTAGGGATATTACCTTTTTCATGTTTTTTTGTCATCTTTTTGAAATATTTCCGATTAGGGCGTATGTCCGGAAGGGGTAACCTACTCGTGCTATACTGTAGTTAAGCGACTGCAGAAAGAACGAGCTGATCTACAAAGGAGCCCCCCCATGATCCAGACATACGCGCATCAAAAAGAGTTACATGAAATTCGGCTAGACCTCAAGACAATTGAGGGTATGTTTACAAATCTTATTACTGATGGAACCAACTGCTCACTGTTTGAATCCGAGATAATCGTTGAAAAAGCAAAAGAAGTTTTTGCAATAGGTGCTCATGCCTAAAAGGAGTATTCTGATACCTTGTAAAATTAAATTTTTCCTCAAAAACCCAGCGGCAAATGGAGTATACTAAAACCAAAGATAATTCCAGATTATGTTTGATGGTCACTTTGGGGTGAGGGTTATAGGTTCTGAAAAATTTTACTTAACAGATTTTCAATAAGCGCAAAAACAATTCAACCCGGTTCAGGTATATATCTGGATCGGTTTTTTTTTGTTTAATACAAACGGAAAAGGGACTGGTCAATTATGGTCAATTTTATTTTTGACCAGAACCGCCAATCCCTTTATTTATGGTACGCCCGGCAGGATTCGAACCTGCGACCTACGGATTAGAAGTCCGTTTTCTTTACTTTCACACAACATCATATAGCACCATATATAGTTGACATTGCAGGCTTAGTCAATTACTATTGTTCATATAGTTTCACTTTATTTACCTAAAAAGGTTGTACAGGGGTTGTACAGGGAG
>CAXMTO010000271.1:0-25789 GCA_964196355.1 uncultured Myxococcota bacterium | reverse complement strand
CCTTCTTTTGTCAGTTTTTTTTCTTCGCCTTTGTTAAGTGAATATTCTCTGATCCACTGGATATCCTCTTCAGAACCTGTATTGATAAAAACACTGTCCGGATTACATATGGTGATGGCATTGGCGATTTTAGTTAAAGCATCCTCACTTTTTATTGCCAGCAGCTTCTTCTTGTTTGTTTCATCAAGTTTTTGAACGATGACATCTTTGGCTTCAGTGAAGGTGTTGATGCCACCAATAACAGTCAGAATATCATCACCTTTCTTTAGTTCAAGCATCTCTTACTCCTTACATTATATAAAATTGGTTTGACTCCATCTATTAGGAGGACTAAGTTTTAACTTCAAGATAAACACACTAACAGTAGGGAGTGTTGCTCAGACCGTCAAGACACAGATGGCTGTTATTTGAGAAAATTAATATCTCCTTTGGATACATGGTTTTATGCAGCTTTGACACCGTTGGATAGAAGTGAGCTGAACGGCTTATTAGCTTTGGGCAGTGGGGGAGTGAAGTTAATTAAGCAGATAAATTATCAGGAGAAAAGGTATGCGTTGGCAAGGAAAACGTAAGAGCAGCAATGTGGAAGATCGGCGTAGTACTAGAGTTTCCGGGCGTAGTGGCTCAGGCGGTAGTGGTGGATTGCGACTGCTCCCCGTAGTATTTAAATTTTTAGGCTTCAAGGGGACTGCAATACTGGTGGTGTGTCTAGGTGCCTATGGTTTATTTACCGGGAATTTAGGAAATATGTTAAGTCTCCTTGGTATGCAACAAGGCACCACAGTCACTGAATCCGCAGGCCCGGTTCGGGAAACTGCAGAAGAAAAAGAACTGGTCGACTTCGTTTCAGTAATTCTGGCTGATACTGAAGAAACCTGGACTACCTTGTTTCGAGAAAAGGGAAGAACCTATCAGGAACCACACCTTGTATTGTTTCGAGATTATGTGAAATCGGCTTGTGGCATGGCTCAATCAGCCATGGGGCCATTTTATTGTCCGGGTGATCAAAAAGTCTACATCGACCTGGGGTTTTATGATCAGCTGAAAAACCGTTTTAAAGCACCTGGTGATTTTGCTCAAGCATATGTTATTGCCCACGAAGTTGGCCACCACATCCAGACTCTTGTGGGTACATCGAGTAAAGTGCATGCTGCCCGGAGTAAGCTCAATGAGACAGAAGGCAACAGGCTGTCTGTTCGACAGGAACTGCAGGCTGACTGCTACGCAGGAGTATGGGCACATCACGCCAACAACACCCGACAATTGCTCGAAGTAGGTGATGTAGAAGAAGGATTGACCGCCGCCAGTGCCATTGGTGATGACACTTTACAGAAACAGTCCCGAGGCTATGTCAGTCCGGATTCATTTACCCATGGCAGTTCGGCACAGCGGATGAAGTGGTTCAAAGTTGGCCTGGCAGAAGGGGACATTGACAAGTGTAATACCTTTAGCCATTAGGTCTGCAGGGCATAAGTTCTTATTCCTTGACTGATCCGGCAAGCAGACCACGGATAAAATATCTCCCCAACACTATATAGATGAGTAGCACCGGCAGTGCAGCAAGGATCGAGCCAGCCATGGGCAGATTCCAGCTGACAGCCTGGCCCCCGGCGAGTTGGGCGAGCCCGACGGTGATCGGGTTTGCCGTATGCCGCGTCAGGCAGATGCCCCAGAGGAACTCATTCCATACCTGGGTAAACTGCCACAGGGAGGTGACGACAAAACCGGGGATGGAAAGGGGAAAGATAATTTTTGCATAGGTCAGGAAAAAACCTGCTCCATCGAGCTCGGCTGATTCCATAAGAGAATTAGGAATCTGGGTATAGAAATTCCGGAAGATGAGTGAGGTGATAGGCAGTCCGTAAACCACATGAGCAAGAATCAGGCCCGGAAGGCCGCCATAGAGATTCATGGCCCGCAGAGTCTGAAAAAGTGGTATCAGAATAACCTGGTAGGGGATAAACATACCGAAGAGAAAGAGGGTGAAGATGAGCTCACTGCCGGGAAATTTCCATTTAGAAAATACATAGCCATTTAATGATCCAAGTATTGTAGAGAAAAAGGTGGCGCTCAAGGTGAGGATGATCGAGTTGACTATATTGGGACGCAGGAGCTGCAGGGCCTCCGAAAAGCTGGAGTAGTTTGCCGTTGCCGGCAGATCCCAGGAGGTCGTCAGGTTGATCTCCCCCGGGAGCTTCAGAGCAGTAATAATGGTCAGGTAGGCAGGTAACAGATAAGCCAGAGCCAGCAGGATCAGAATTCCGTAGAAAGCTAGAGTAGAGAGGGAGAATCGTGGTTTCATTTTGATGCTCTCCGCTGCCGATAGCTGCTTACCATATAGGGTATGATAAAGGTCGCCGCAATAAGGAAGAGGATAATGGCAATGGCTGCGCCGCGGGCAAAGTCATTGGCACGAAAGGTGGTTAAATACATATTGAGGGCAGGATGGCCTGTCTGGCCGTTGTCTGGACCGGTCATGGCAAAAATCAGATCAAACATTTTCAGAGAAATGTGGGACAGGATAATCACCGCACTGATTGTGATCGGTTTGACCATGGGCAAGGCAATATGGCGATAATAGTTGGTGGTACTTGCACCGTCGAGCATGGCAGCATCCCGAAGGTCCTGGGATATTCCTGTGAAACCAGCCAGATAAAGAGCCATGGTATAGCCGGAATATTGCCAGATTGTAGCCATAATGATACCGAAGGTGGCGGTGTTGAAGCCGTGTATCTCCTCCATAAACAGGGCTTTTGGCAGAAGGTCTCCGGCAAGCCAGCCAAAAAGACCCAGCGCAATCCCGCCAATGAGCCATTTGACTGCTCTATATGGATTCCGGCTTAATCCTTTGAACCCGATTAAAATTACGACTGTTGCTGTCAGGTAGAAGGCCACCTGGAGCAGGTTCTGCCAGTTGAATTCGAGGATGGCGCCGTTACTGGAAAGCCAGGAAAAAGTAAAGGGTTCAAACCCTGCATAACCCGGCAGGATATTAACCCCGCCCTGAGGCGCAAGCATCCAGCGCCAGATAGTGCCTGAAACGATGAAAGACAGTGACATTGGATAGAGGAAGACAGTACGGAAGAAAGCTTCGCCCTTTGGTTTGTTATCAAGCAATATGGCGAGAAACATGCCGATACCGACGGCGCCGGCCAGGAGCATGACCGAGTAGAATACTGCGTTGACAAGGTCCTGTCTGAAACCACCGCCCAGGAAGCCGGTGAATAAATCAACATAGTTGGCAAATCCGGCATAGCTTTTCACCGGATTTTCAGCCAACGCCCCAACACCTCCCCAATCTGTTAGCGATATCCAGAAGGTATTTCCTATAAAACCATAGACGAAAACCCCAATCAGAATAATTGATGGCAGGAGGGTTAATATGGCCTTAGCCCTGTTTTGATTGAGCATACATTCACCGATCCCTGACCCGGTTAGACCGGGTCAGGAGAACATTGTTTAATGTCCTATACCATTCTTAGCGGCTATCTGCTGTGCTGCCTTGGCAGTAGCCTGTGCGTTGCGGGATTTTAAAAACATCTCCATAACAGAGGCAAAATCATTCATGAATCCTTCGTTGGCACTGACGCCGTGGGCCAGTGAACCGACAATCCTGTCTTTGCCAAAATCTGCAGATGCGGATTTGGCATAGTCGTTATACTTGCTGAGATCGCTGTCTTTTCTGGCAGAAATTGAACCTTTAAGTGGATTAAAGGCATCACTGCCCTCCTGGCTTCCAAGGATTGCCAGCCAGGCCAGAGCATTGTCACGATTCGGCGATCCATTGGGCAGGCCAAAGGAGTCGGCCAGGAATATAAACTGTCCTGAGGTGCCGAATGATGCGGCCCAGCCGAAACCACTGCCGGGCACCATTTTTTTAGTCGTACTCATATATCCGGCAGCCCAGTCCCCCATAACGTTAAACGCGGCTCTACCGTCCACCACCATGTCTGTGGCCTGCTGCCAGGAAAGAGAAGATGCATCCTGGTTGGTGAAATCGAGTACCTTGCCAAAAAGTTCCCAGGCCTTGACTCCTTCAGCACTGTCAAAGGCGAGTTTGCCAGCCCAGAGTGCATCCCAGTTGTCAGCTCCAAGAGAGGCAAGAGCAACTGATTCCCACAAGTGGTTGGCGGTCCAGTTCTGTGCCAGCGCCAGAGGAACAACTCCCTGTTTTTTCAACTCAGGAGCGACAGCAAAAAAATCGTCCCAGCTTTCTGGCACCTTCACTCCCCATTTCTCAAGATTGGCGGGAACGTACCAGACCACGTTTGACCTGTGAATATTGACCGGAACCGACCAGATACCCTTGTCTGTACCAATGTTTTTGATCAACCCTTCGGGAAAGGCGTTCATCCAGCCCTGTTCCTTGAAGAGAAAGGTCAGATCCTCCATGCGATCAGCCTCGACCCAGGTACCGATCAGCTCTTGCCCTGCGTGGACCTGGAAGCTATCCGGTGGCTCACCACCCAGCATGCGGGTCTTGAGAACAGCCTTGGCGTTGACTCCTGATCCGCCGGTCACTGTGGCGTTAACCACCTCAACATCCGGGTTTTGTTTTTTGTACAGGTCGATGAGGGCCTGCAGAGCAGGGCCTTCATCTCCAGCCCACCAGGAAAAAATTTCCAGCTGTCCCTTTAAATTTGCTGCCGGGCTGGTCTGCGGACCAACCAGCAACAGCATCCCTGCGGCCATCACAAGACATGTGGTGAGAATTATTTTTTTCATGTACTCCTCCTCTTAAGAATGTTTTTAAGGCAGGCTGTTCCTGCCAAGCAGAAAAACTTACTAATAGATTGCTTCTTCTGTCTCCGGGTCAAAAAAGAGCAGACGACTCAGATCAAATCCAAGCCCCAGCATTTCCCCCGGCTGAGTCAGAAGCCGCCCCTCAAGTTCGGCGATCAGAGTATTGCCGCCGACGCTGAATTCAACCAGTGACTGTCCGCCTAAAACCTCGGAGACAATCACCTTACCCTGTATTTTCCAATCATCGGGTAGTGTAGCCATTCCATGACCGGCTTTAATGCTGTCCGGCCGTATACCCACAAGAACTTTTTGACCGTTACGACAGTCCGGGGGAGCAATTACCGGCAGGGATAACTCACCCATTTTGACAGCCACCTGATCATCATTCACCTGGAACTCTGCAGAAATAATGTTAGTTGGCGGGTTTCCAATGAATGCTGCAACGAATCTGTTGACCGGCTGTTCGAACAGTTCAATGGGTGTTCCCACCTGCTGAATATAGCCATCTTTAAGAATGACAATTTTGTCGGCCAGGGTCATGGCTTCGACCTGGTCGTGGGTCACATAAATGGTGGTTGTCTGCATCTTTAAATGCAATTTTTTCAACTCCATTCTCATCTGGGTTCTTAGCTGGGCATCGAGATTTGATAAGGGCTCATCAAAGAGAAAGACTGCGGGTTTTCTGACAATTGCCCTTCCCATGGCAACTCGCTGTCGCTGTCCCCCGGAAAGCTCCGATGGTTTGCGCTGAAGGTAGGGGGTAAGTTCCAGAATTTCGGCAGCCTGCTGCACTTTGGATTCGATCTGCTGCTTTGAATTTTTGGCCATCCTCAAACTGAAGGCCATATTGTCATAGACACTCATATGAGGGTAGAGCGCGTAGTTCTGAAAGACCATGGCAACATTGCGATCTTTGGGAACCACTGTATTGACAGGCCTGCCGTCAATACAGATTTCACCGCCAGTGACGGATTCAAGCCCGGCAATCATTCTCAATATGGTCGATTTGCCGCAGCCGGAAGGCCCCACCAGGACGATGAATTCATTATCCTCGATAATCAGATCCACCCCATGAACTACCTGGGTTGATCCGAACCGTTTAACGACTTTTTTCAGCTCAACCTGAGCCATAATAACAACTCCTTAAAGGGATTTTTGTGAAGACCTATGGCCTACTTAGTTTGGGCAGGATGAGGTTACCATCAATCAAGGCGCAGACCCCTGGTCTACCAATTCGAATAGGGATAACACTACCGGCACCAAAAATTCTCTCCATGGATTCACGATAATTATCGAACTCCGTGACCGGTACATAGGCTTGTACAGTTCCGGCGAATCCGCCGCCATGAACTCTGCACACCGCCTGAGGACAGATACGAGGGGACATGGCAAGGGCGAGCAGGATGCCCTGCTCCCGACTACTGGTTGCAGTCGCACAGTTCTGCAGAAGGCAGCAGGAAGATGTGCCGGAGGCCTCAACGTGTTTAAGAAATTCTGAAAATTCTCCCATCCGGAGAAGAGCTGCCATGGTCTGGACACGATTGTTTTCTTCTATAAAATGGAGCAGTCTGAGTGTTGCCCTGTCACCTTCCTGCTGACGAATTTCGGTGAAGGAGGCAAGCAGCTCATCCATGGTGATCCCCCTGCCGTAAGATTTGCCAACTACTCTTGCCGCGGCTCGTATCTCCCGGGGAACGGATGCATATTCCGGAGTAAGTCCAGTATGGCTGCCGCCGGTGTCAATTATTACCAGCCGGTATCCAGTTTTCTCAAGGGTGTAGAACAGAGGTTCTACTACTGGGTTTTCCGGCTCATTGAAATCAACAAAAATGGTTTTTCCAACGGCGCTGGCCATTTGATCCATCAGCCCGCAGGGTTTTCCGAAGAAATCATTTTCCGCTTCCATTGCCATTACCGCCAGTTCTACCGCAGATAAGGAGTTTTCATAGAAGAGGAAGTTACACGCTGCCCCGGTCAATACGGAAAAGGCTGCAGACGAGCTGAGACCGGCGCCTGGAAGACAAGTAGCGTCAATGCGTCCATAAAAACCTCTACGCAGGCCGCTTTGATTAAAAAAAGAGGCAGCCACACCTCGCACCAGAGCCTCAGGTTTTCCACGTTCCTCCGCCCGGGGGCTGAGATCGTCAATATTCACTCGAATAGCTTCAGGGTAACCCTCGGAAACCAGGGTGATCTCGGGGGCGTCAACCGGGGTAATGGCAGCGACACAATCAAGGTCGACAGCAGCAGCCAGAACACAGCCGTGATTATGATCGGTGTGATTACCACCCAGCTCGGTCCTTCCCGGGGCAATGACAAACATGGCATTGGCACCGGGTCGGTCACTTTCAAGATGACCGAGAAGACGGAGATACCTGCGTTTCTGGACATCGCTCCCCATTTGACCGTAAAGGACAGAAAGATCTTTGTCCATTCGGCCGGAATCAATCGCGGCGGTAAGGTTTGGACATGAGGTCATCATTTTTCGTCCACCTCCAGATAGTGGACTGTAGACTGTCTCTGCAGTTGTTTTGCCGCGATTTCAGCCGTAATGTCACGCTGGGGCATTGCCAGCAGTTCATAGCCAACCATATGCTTTTTCACAGACTGAGATCGGAGTAATGGGGGGAGGTAGTGAATATGATAATGCCAGTAATCACTATTGCAACCATCGAGTGGCCGTTGATGAATACCCATGGAGTAGGGAAAGGACGTCTGAAACAGGTTATCGTAGCAGATGGCCAGACGATGCATTATTTCTGCCAGATCTGCAGTCTCCATTGATGTCATCAACTCAATTGATGAGAGATGTCTTCTTGGTAGTATCATGGTCTCAAAAGGCCAGGTCGCCCAGAAGGGAACCAGGGCGACAAACGACTGGTTACTGAAAAGTATCCGCTGGTCTTCTTCAAGTTCCCGAGCCAGGTAACTGCATAGTAGGCAGGAATCGCTCTTCTGCATGTACTCCTGCTGCTGAAAAGATTCCGCGGCCGGGATCGTGGGGATGGTGCTGTTTGCCCAGATTTGGCCATGGGGATGGACGTTGGAGCAGCCCATCAGTGATCCCCTGTTTTCAAAGATCTGGACATGGTTGATACTATCAAGAGCACCAAGAGTGTTGTATTCTTCCTGCCACGTTCGAATTATCTGTTCAATCTGACAATGTTCCATCCTGGCCATGGTCAGATCATGACGCGGAGTATAACAGATAACACGGCAAATCCCCGATTCCGGCTCTGCCCTCAGCAGATGATCGTTGAAATCACTGTCAGTAACTGCCAGATGTTCTGGCAAAAGGGCAGCGAAGTCATTTTGAAAAACAAAAGTGGAGGTGTAGTCCGGGTTGACCACTCCTTCGGCCCTGCTGTTTTTGGGGCAGAGATAGCAGTCAGGATCGTATCTGGATATCGTCGACTTGTCCGGGTCTTCCTTCTGGCCGCTCCAGGGTCTTTTTGAACGATGAGGAGAAACCAGGATCCATTCTCCGGTAAGGAGATTGAGCCTCCGGTGTGGTGTGCAATCCCAACCTTGATTGTGCATGAATCCTCGTTTTCGGTTAAAACTCGGAGAATAGGTTTATGCAGACTTAACCGCAAGCATTTGCATAAACAGAACTGTAGATTATGGTGTGGATATTTGTCAATTACTTTTGAAGGGCAGCTCTAATGAAACGTTCAGAAATTAACCTGTATATTCGTCAGGCCATCGATCTTTTTTCCAGTATCGGCTTCAAACTTCCTCCTTTTGCCAACTGGTCCCCGGAATACTGGCAAGCCGTTGGAGGGGAGGCAAATGAAATACGTGACAATCAGCTGGGGTGGGATGTGACAGATTATGGACTGAATCAATTCCACAGGACCGGGTTGCTCCTCTTTACAATCCGCAATGGCAACTATTCCCGCAAGGATCGATACCCAAAGGGTTATGCCGAGAAAATAATGGTTGTCAGGGAAAACCAGATAACCCCCTTCCACTATCACTGGAATAAGCGAGAAGATATAATCAATCGGGGTGGTGGTGAACTGGTGATCGAACTCTATCTTGCTGACAAGAATAATGGTCTTTCGGATAGATCATTTGAGGTATCCGTTGACGGAGTGCGGAGAAGGGTCAGCCCAGGGGATAAGGTAATCTTATCCCCCGGTGAGAGTATCTGCCTTGAACCATATGTATACCATACATTCTATGGCAGGGATGGATGCGGTACAGTGATTGTCGGCGAGGTGTCAGATGTTAATGACGATAAAAACGATAACTGTTTTTTGGACAAACTCCCCAGGTATCCTGAAATAATCGAGGATGAAACACCGCTGCATTACCTTTGCACTGAATATCCAACATTTGACAAGCGGACGTAGCAATTTGTTCTTTTATCTATTTTACAACTGCCGGAAGGGTTAAGAGATGAAAAAACACACAATCGCCGGGATTGGCGAGCTTCTCTGGGATGTCCTGCCGGAAGGGGAGGAAATTGGTGGTGCTCCTGTCAATTTTAGCTTTCACGTCAATGCATTTGGCGCAAGAGGCATTCCCATATCGACAGTGGGACATGATGATCGTGGCAAAAGGGCTCTGGATCTGTTGCGACAAAATGGTCTGAATGTTGCGGCAGTTTCGATTTCAAATGAATACTGCACAGGCTATGTAAACGCTTCAGTGGATAACGAAGGAGCCGCGATTTACAGTTTCCCCGATGACGTGGCATGGGACCATCTCAATATTAATGAGTACGCTGACAGCGTAAAGGTAAAACTCGATGCGATTTGCTTCGGTTCTCTGGCCCAGCGATCAAAAGTTTCCCGTAAGGCGATTTACAGCTTTCTCGACGACCTTCGGCCTCAAACTGTGAGAATCTTTGATATCAATATTCGCCAGAATTTCTTTTCTCGGGAAATTATCGAATCCTCTCTCAAACGCGCGGATATCTTGAAATTGAACGATGAAGAACTGGCGACCATAGCCGGATTGCTCGACCTGAAGGGGCCGGGTCAAGAGTTGTTGATGGCTCTCATTAACAGATGCGACCTTGGCATGGTGATCCTCACCAGGGGCGGAAACGGCAGTATTCTCATGACACCAGATGGTTTTTCAGAACACCCGGGCGTGTACACTCAAATAGTCGATACCATAGGAGCAGGGGATTCCTTTACGGCAGCGACGATTATCGGTTATCTTCATGGATTCCCCCTGGATGAAATAAATGAGAAAGCCAACCGTATTGCAGCCTGTGTGTGCTCACACCGGGGTGCAATGGTTCCTCTACCTGAGGCGATAAGGAACCTTTTTTTGTAGCAGAGGCTTATTTTTTCTCATCATCTGGCCAAACAATATGCAGGAGATTGGTTGTGCCGGGTTTGCCAAAAGGCATCCCGCCAATCAATACGATCGGTTTGCCGGGTAGTGAAAAACCATCCCGAACAGCAAAATGACAAGCCTGTTTGACCATTTCTCCAATCGCTGGTACAGCGTCGTTAGCAGTGACCGAGTGAACGCCCCATATAAGGGTTAAATAGCGAACTGTCGATAAGTCGGGTGACAGGCTCAGGATAGGCGCCTCCGGTCGTTCTCGAGCGGCGCGCAGGCTGCTGAAACCAGATGAGGTAAAAGTAACGGTTGCACTTACTGACAACAACTCTGCGACGCGTCGCATTGCACAGCAGATTGCATCGGATGTCGTTTCTTCTGCGCCGGGGTGAGCGGCGTTGAGCATAGTACGATAGTGCGGGTCTTTTTCCACCTGCTCGATGATACTGTTCATCATGGACACCGCTTCTACAGGGTAGTCGCCTACAGCGGTTTCTCCCGATAGCATCACAGCGTCTGCGCCATCATAGACGGCAGTTGCGACATCAGCAGCCTCAGCGCGGGTTGGGGCAGAAGCATGGATCATTGAATCCAGCATCTGCGTTGCAACAATCACCGGTTTTCCTGCTTTGAGACAGCTGCGTAATATTTTTTTCTGGATGGAGGGGACATTCTCAGGTGGTAGTTCAATACCTAAGTCTCCGCGAGCTATCATAATGGCATCGGATTCTGCAACGATGGGTTCCAGTTGGTCAATTGCAGCGGGTTTTTCCAGTTTTGCCAGAATTTTTGCCCGGCCGGCCACGATGCGCCGCAGCTCCTGCATGTCTTCAGGGCGTTGCACAAATGAAAGTGCAATCCAGTCAACACCCAGCTGCAAACCGTAATCGAGATCTTTGCGATCCTTCTCTGTTAGAGATGATAGGGGCAGTACTACGCCCGGGATATTGACGCCTTTGTGATCTGACAATGTGCCGCCGATTGCAACTTTTGTGATAGCGTAGTCTGGTTTTATCTCAGTAATACGCAATCGCAGGCGGCCATCATCGATTAATAGTTCAGAATCTTCCTCTAAGGCAGTAAATACCTCCGGGTGTGGCAGGTTGACCCGGTTATGGTCGCCTTCAGCTGGATCGAGATCTAATTTGAATATCTCTCCAGTTTTAAGTTCAATAGATCCTTTAGAAAAGTTTCCGACACGTAATTTAGGCCCCTGCAGATCAAGTAAAATGCCAATAGGCCGGTTGGTCCTCTTTTCGACCTGTCTCACTGTCTCGTATGTTGCAGCATGTGTTTCATACGAGCCGTGGCTGAAGTTAAAACGAAAAACATCCACTCCTGCTTTGAAAAGTTTTTCTATCATTGCAGGACTTGAAGAAGCCGGTCCCAGGGTTGCCACTATTTTGGTATTACGGTTTCTACGCATAGTCTGCCTTTCAGTAATCGGGATTTCACGAAAGCGGTTTGTCCTTTTATCCCTACTTATGACATTTATCTCCTCTGTTGTCACTAACACCCCACAAGGGGGTATAAGTACCTTGAAGGTTTTTCAAACATTATGATTTCAAATAAGAATTTTTATTTTCTGTCCCCAAAAAACAAGAAATTCAAGGGTAAGGTACTAATCACGAGCTGGCTCGTTATCTACGCTGTCTTCGGATCAACAGTCCAGTTACTTTCTGCCGAAAGGCGTTAAACTCGCCCGGATTTCTCACCAACAAAGTTTTTCGCAGGTCGAGGCGCCTGGCATGAAGCCGTAGTAAGCTACTGCAAAGGCTCGGCAACGAAGCAGCTGCGGAAAAATCTGTTGGCCCGAAGGGTGAACTTTTTAATTTGAAACAAAATACAGTCTGGTATCTGAGGGGTTAGTCAACTTCTAATCAGTTCTTAACATTGCTGTTCAAATCAAAAAGTTTATGAGAGATCCGGGCTAGGCGATATAGGGGTGATTTTCTATCCAGTGTCGGGCAATATCGATCCGGCGGCATAACCAGACGTCCCTGTGAGACAGAACATAATCCAAAAACCGTTCCAACGCCTTAATACGCCCACCTCTTCCGACGAGACGACAGTGCAAACCAACTGACATCATCCGCGGTGTTTCGGTACCTTCTTCATAAAGTGCATCGAAACTGTCCTTCAGGTAGGTGAAATACTGGTCGCCGGAATTGAACCCTTGCGCTGAACCGAACCGCATATCATTGACATCGAGTGTATAAGGCACAACCAGATGAGGTTTCTCCTCAACCTTCGTCCAGAAAGGAAGATCGTCATTGTAATCGTCAGCATCGTACAAAAAACCACCATGCTCAACAACCAGTCGCCGGGTGTTCTCAGAGTTGCGTCCAGTATACCAGCCAAGAGGAGCTTGTCCGGTCAATCGTTTTATAATTTTGACGGCTTTTTCTACATGCTCCCTCTCGATATCTTCGGGAACCAGATGGTAATCAATCCAGCGGTAACCGTGCGAACAGATCTCATACCCCGCTTCCATCGCTGCCTCAGCGACAGCTGGATTACGCTCAAGCGCCATGGCGACGGCAAACACGGTAAGGGGTATATTTTTCTTCTTAAAAAGTTTAAAGATTCTCCAGACACCGACACGACTGCCATATTCATAAAGGGATTCCATACTTAAATGACGCTGCCCTTCAAATGGAGCGGCGTTGATAATCTCTGAAAGAAAGGTCTCCGATGCTGGATCGCCATGGAGAATACAGTTTTCACTGCCTTCCTCGTAATTGAGAACAAACTGAACCGCTATTCGTGCACCACCTGGCCAATTCGCCTGTGGAGGATTAGGGCCATAGCCGATAAGATCACGCGGATAATCTTCTGAAATATTCATTGTTGTTCTCCCTTGATCTGACAAATGCTGCAATTTTTTTGTCTTCAATGATATGAAATCTGGGTTGGCAACCATTACTTGAAGAGCAATAAGCTACTCTACCTTCGACACCAAACTACTTCGTAATACCGGGCTGCTTTGCACGCCCCGACAAAAAGTAGTGAAAGGCTGCGCCCAAAGCCGCACCGATTACCCAGGAGTATCCAGAAAGACTCTCAAGCATGGGAACCCACACTGAAGCAATAGAGAAAACGGCAGCAGGAAAAAAGGCAATCAGGGCTTTGCGGTTCCAACCGCCGTCATAATAGTACTTACCACTTGGGTCGGCGGAAAACAGATCGTTAACATCAATTTCCTCTTTCTTGACCAGGTAATAATCTGCAATCATGATTCCATACATTAAAAATCTCAAACCATCCCCATGTCCTTTTATCGGCGGGTATTGGGGCAAGATCTTCATTGTACAATCTTGGATCACAATTCTGCATTTTCTGCTCTTGAGCTGACACAATAGTATCCTTGTTTATGGTGTCTTCAGATCACCGGGGTTAGCTCGAATACATACAATTCCAAAAAGCGAACATACGGTGATAGTACGATGGCATAACTACATTGTCAACAAAAATAAAATCAAATGATAACAATTAACTTATTTTGAGAAACCACTCTGTTGGAATTCATTAAATGCAGTATCATGTCAAACATGAAATGTCGCCCTCATTGCATTTCCGCGTAGGCGGGAATCCACTTTTCACCTCTAGCTTGCGCTATAAATACTCCGTTTTGGAATTATAATTTGTTGTCAATTTAGAATATCATTGTAAACTGTATATTTTGTTTGAATGGCTGCTGTCCTTACGTATGCATTCAAACCATTCTGAGGTTGTTCAGGACTGGAAATATGGGAAAATAACTGACCATGATTGATTTGCTCGTAAGAAATATACAAACTGAAAAGAGTTCCTCCACTATTGATATTGCAGTAAAAGGAGGCGTTATTATTGACAGGGGGAAAGGCCTGAATTATCCATCAACCGCTCTGATAGAGGGGGACGGGAGTCTATTACATCCCTGCTTCGTGGAAAGCCATCTCCACCTGGACATAGCATTGATGAACGATCCCCGAACCCCAGGCAGACCGGAGCCATATCTTTCTCACTACGGGCTAGGTGGTTCTCTGGAAAAGCGTCGCCGTGCCTTCACCCAGGAAGACATTGAAAACCGTGCTGTGACCGCCATCAAATCAGCTTCGCGCCATGGAATAACTGCAATAAGAGCCCAATGCCATGTTGATCGTGAAATTGGCCTGAAACACCTGGAGGCACTGGTCCAGGTGAGGGAAATATGTTCTGAACTTATTACCCTGCAAATTGTTGCCTTTCCTCAACAGGGTCTTACAAATCATCCAGACAACTATACTCTTTTTCAGGAAGCTTTACGAAACGGCGTAGATGTGATGGGTGCAGCGCCCAATCTCGATAGAGATCAATACGGGAAAACTGATTTCCGGGCTCACATCGATATGGCTTTAGAACTCGCCGTAGCCGCAGATGTTGACCTTGATGTTCATGTTGATCTGGCGATTCCGCCCTCCATTACACTCGATGAACTTGAGACAGTATACCTGGCACGCAGGGTTATAGAATATAACTATGAAAATAGAGTCGCTGCGGGCCATGTCTCGGCACTGGGTTGTGCTTCACCGGATATCGCCCAAAAAGCAATTGAAATTATTCACGATGCACGACTTCACGTAGTATGCCAGCCAGATCTCTACAGGCTCGGCCGGGAAGACGAACAAAATGTAAGAAGAGGTCTTACCAGGGTAAAAGAACTGCTCAATCACGGGGTAAATGTAACGTATGCCTCAAACAATGTAAGGGATGCCCTTCGGCCAACGGGGAATTTCGATCTACTGGAGGAAGGCTTGATCCTCGCCTATGGTGCTCACATGGATACCGTTGAAGAATTGAACACAATCATGAAAATGAGCACTTACAATAGCGCCCGTATGCTTGGCCTGCAAAATTACGGTCTTGAAATTGGCTGTGATGCTGATTTTGTCATATTCGATTGCCAGACTCCATCTGCTGCAATTGTAGGGCAGGTGGAGAAGCTCTACGTAGTCAGAAAAGGAAAAATTGTAGCAGAAAATCGGCGTTTCTCCACAGGAGTAGAGTTATCAGAATAGAAAACAAAGGTGGTTTCTTGAAATACTAAAGACTGTATAATCAGGAAGCTGAAACTGCACTAACCCGCATTTCTCACCAGCAAAGATGATTACATATTCAAGAAGCACCCCAGTGAACTATAGTAGTCTATGTTTGCTGGGGTAGCGACGCGAAAGATGTGATCATATCTGCTGGCCTTTGGTGAACATTGTGTAAAATTTCCCTTCAAATCGAACGGGTGGCAAGCTGTTACAATGCAACTACTTTTAGAAAATTGACACAATGTTCATGAGAAATGCGGGCTAACTGACCACTTTGGTAAAGGACTCCTGCCGTAATTCTATAAAGGACAACTTCATGGAAGAAAAACACACCCAGCAATATAAATTCCGGATCGTTATAAGTGTTCTGTTTACTGTGTTGGTGGTTATTTTCGGGTTGTTTTTCGGCCAGTTTATTTTCTGGCGGACTTCAAACATGCTGCTGGAGGAGTCAAGGCAGTATTTTGCCCAGATTCATGATGAACTCTCCCTCGATTTTGCAGGAACTCGCAAAACGGTTGCCCAAACAGTCAGGATTCTCAGTAAAACTGCCGTCGTTTCAGCAACAAACCTGGAAGAGCGGTTGGAGTCTTTGTCGCTCTTCCAGGCCTCACTGAGTGATTTACCCGACCTGACAACCCTGCAGGTCGGATACGACAGCGGCGATTACTTTATTGTCAGAGAACTGACCGGCGAGGTAATGCGTAACCAGTTTGAGGCCCCTCCTGAAGCCAGTCTGGTGGTGGATAATATCAGTCGAAGACCTGATGGTAAACGGTATCTGCAGCGGATTTGGTTTACTCCGTCTCTTCAGGAGCTTAAACGTGGTATCCCTGAAACAACCGAATATGATCCACGGGTGCGGCCCTGGTACACGGCAGCTATTGGTGCGGGCAGGGATATTAGAACTGCTCCGTACCTCTTTCATTTTATGAGGCAGATGGGGGTCACTATTGGTCGGGAGGCGGAGGGCACCGGAAGTGTTGTGGCCGGAGATGTAACCTTGTATCACCTGTCAGAGACCCTGGCGAAGTACCAGCGAACTGTGAGCGCTGAACTTATTCTCCTGGAAGAAAAAGATCAGGAATACTGGGTAACCGCGTATGGGGACCCTGAAAAACTGGTGATTCGTGAGGAGGGCGCTCCACATCGGTCAAAGGCCCGTGAACTTGGCAATCCGGTTTTAAACTATGCTGCCGATGTACCAAGCGTTCTCGAGCCATTTTACAGCTTTTCATTTCAAGGGGTGAAGTGGCTCGGATCAACATTGAAATTTGGTTCATCCGAGGTTGATAATTTGTATCTGGTGATGCTGTCGCCGGAAAATGAACTGCTCAGCGAGGCGCGGAGGTTACGGTCGCAGACTATTCTTTATACGGCCCTGATGATTCTTCTGACCATTCCACTCACCTGGGTTTTGGCCCGAAAGATATCTTCGCCCATGCAGCTGCTTGCAGATGAAACCAAGCGTATCAGCCGGTTTGAGTTCGGCACTGCCGCCATGCCGGGATCATTTATCAAGGAGGTTGACGAACTCGGTCTGGCGATGACGATGATGGAGGCAACCATCAGCCAGTTCCTCTCCCTCATCAGTTCTCTTGCGGGAGAGCAGGACTTTGACAGGCTGCTGCATCGAATTACTAAAGAGACTATGGCGATCAGCGACGCAGATGCAGCCTTTACTTACGTTGTCGATGATGCAGGGGATCTGCTCAAACCGGGTACGGCAATAACCAGAGACAAAGAAAATGTTGTGGATATAGATCAACTGCCAGCCTATGGGCTTGACGACGGTGTCCAGCTGGTCGGGATTTTGAACAGAGGGGAGCGGGCGGTCAACTCCTCTGAATCCTTTGAGATGGCTGATACAATAAGAGAACAGTTTGGCTTAACCTCAATGACAATTATCAGTTTACCGCTCTCAAACAGGCTGCGGGAAGGCATAGGGATCCTCTGCCTGGTGTACGATGCGGGCAAGGACCTTGAAGCTGAAGATCAGAGTGGGCGGCTCGCCTTTATCGAGGCCCTCTCCGGTTTTGCCGCGGTGACCCTTGAGAGTCGAAAGATGCTCAAGATGCAAAAAGATTTGCTGGAATCCTTCATTAAGCTGCTTGCCGGGGCAATAGATTCAAAGTCCCCTTATACCGGCGGGCATTGCCAGAGGGTGCCGGTACTCACCAAACTTCTCGCCCGCAAGGCTTGTGAATCGAGGGAAGAGCCTTTCGCAGGGTTTGATCTTACCGATGATGAGTGGGAGGCTATACATATCGCATCCTGGCTGCATGATTGCGGCAAGGTTACCACCCCTGAATTCGTCGTTGACAAGGCAACCAAGCTCGAGACCATCTATGATAGAATTCATGAGGTCAGGATGCGCTTTGAGGTACTGAAAAGAGATGCCCATATCCACTGTCTCAAGGAGGCTGTGGAAGGGGGTGACCTGCAGGCGCTTGAACAGCAGCTGGAGGTGACCTGGCAGCAGCTGGACGAAGAGTTTTCATTTATCGCCGAATGCAATCTCGGCGGCGAATTCATGGCCGAAGAAAAGGTTGAACGGCTGCAGGTAATTGCTGAGCGCAGCTGGTTGCGGACTCTTGATGATCGCCTGGGTATATCCTGGGAGGAACTGCAGCGCAAGGAGCGGGAGCCAGCGCCACTATTGCCTGTTGAAGAGAGGCTGCTTGCCGATCGAAACGATCATCTGTTTACCCGCAGTGAAAAATATCAGCTCACCGAGGACAACGAGTATGGGTTCGTTCTCGATGTACCGGAATATCTCTATAACCGTGGAGAGCTCTACAATCTCTCCGTAGCACGGGGTACCCTCACCGAGGAGGAGCGGTATCATATAAATGATCACATCGTCCAGACCATCATAATGCTGAAAAAACTGCCTTACCCTAAACATCTGGCCGAGGTGCCTGATATTGCCGGGGGCCACCATGAGAAAATCGACGGCACCGGCTACCCGCGGCGTCTTGATGGTGTTCAGATGTCGCAAACGGCGAAAATGATGGTGATTGCCGATATCTTTGAGGCACTCACCGCCTCGGACAGGCCTTATAAAAAGGTGAAAAAGCTCAGCGAGGCCGTGGAGATCATGGGGTATATGGAAAAAGACCACCATATCGACCCGGATCTGTTCCACCTCTTCCTGTCAAGCGGTGCCTATCTAGAGTATGCCAGGGAATATCTGCTGCCTGATCAGGTGGATGAGGTTGATGTCAGCAGGTATATGAGTTCCTAGGAGACAAACAGTGAAACTTCTTCTTTTTCCCCATTCCCACTACTGCTAAAAGGGACGGTGGGCGTTTGACTATAACGGGATCAGGTATCGACCGGTTTTCCGCTTCTGCCGGAATTTCATCTCAGGATAGTGAAGAGGTATGCCCCAATTCTTCAGTTCCTGTGCTACTCACCGACGAGGAATGTCTTTTGAAATTATGCTGTTAGATATATCCCCAAGGCACTTATGCGAAGACTCCGAAAGTGTCTTATTGGTTTTCATTCCTGCTCAATGAATTTTAACCGGCAAATTTACCATATGCTATAACGTCAATTTGATGCTGGTACTGCTTTTAATAGTATCAAGCACGAAGGACGTTTTTATATTTTGTATGCCAGGAATTCCAGACAGTTTGTTGTTAACAAAATCTGTGTAGCTCTTCATATTCCTAGTGGCAACTTTCAGTAAAAAGTCGATGTCACCAGTCAATTGATAGCATTCAAGGACTTCTTCCAGTTCTGCCAATCGATTAACCACAGATCTGAGAGAAGACACCTGGTGAAGACTGAGCGACACAATAATTATCGCCATTAATCCATAACCTGCAGTTTCCCGATCGATTAAGGCGACATATTTCCCGATTATTCCTGACGACTCCAATTTCCTGACTCGCTCGAGCATTGAAGGAGCTGACATGCCGATCATTTTTGCCAGACGGGTGTTTGTTATTCGTCCATCTTCCTGCAAAATTTCTAAAATTTGTATGTCTGTCTGGTCAAGAGTCACAACCGTTTCCTGTTAAAATAATTATGTCAATAATTGAGTTGTTAAATATTTGTCTAAATTGCAATATAGACTAATATAATTAGGATGACAACTAAATGGTTTGGGGTTTGACTAAATATATTAATTGTAGCTCTGGTCTTCTTCTTTCAGTGACGTGCAGGTTGTTTCGTGATGTTTGAGTGTGAGTAAAAAACCACTTGACGTTCTTCTAATAAAATTATAATAGAATGCTTTCAAGGCTAATAAAAGTCATGTCGTGATCGTATGAAACAGGAGAGGTATTCACTGGCTGAAACAGCATATTGGTGAGAGACAATGTAAGGGCCAGAATGAGTTTTCCGTAGGTGGAAGAGAAACCCTCTATTGAGAAGTTAAAGTAAAAAGATATAAAACGAACATCGGAGTTGTCATGAACTCAGCATCAGCAGAAATTACCTGTCACCATGGGACGTATACTTTCAAAAAATTTGATTTGTTATGGATCTTAGTATTGATAGGTATACTCGCATTTTTGCTGGTTCCAGCAGGTCATGAACTGTTCGTCCGAGTTTCCATATCTCATGTTTACCTGATGGCTTTTTTCAAATTTGCTGTTTTAGCCACAATGGGGGAGTTACTGGCCACAAGGATTTTGAACGGTGCCTGGAGTTGCCCTTCGGGTTTGATATGGAGAGCTGTTATCTGGGGATTTTTGGGCACTCTTATTGCGTTGGTTTTTTATCTTTATGCAACTGGGGTTTCAGGTGCTTTGCAGATAGGATTACTGCCATCTCTGGGAGCAGAAGGCTTTGGATCCAGATTTTCATTTGCTATTTTCACAAGTGCCTTGATGAATCTGCTTTTTGCGCCGACTTTCATGGCTTTTCATCGCATTACCGATACCTATATTGATATGGGTGATGGTAAAATTAACAGGATTATGCATCTCAAACTCGCCGAGGTTCTAGGTCAGGTCGACTGGAACGGATTCATCAGGTTCGTTGTTTGCAAAACAATACCTTTCTTCTGGATACCTGCCCATACCATCACTTTTCTTCTTCCCCCGGAGCACAGAGTACTTGCTGCAGCTGTCCTGTCGATTGCTCTCGGGGCGATTCTGGCTATTTCTAAAAATTGTAATCACCAAGAGTAACGGGTATCTCAAGATGGGGCATCACGGACGGACTATGGGCCGAGTTGTTGGGTAGCGCACAATATAGCCCCCTCCCACCTTCCAAGGTTGACCCCTGAAACCAAACACCTTTCCCTTGCCTTGGTGGGTCAACTTGTGACAGGTGGAATTTTCCAGGAAAACCGATAAAAAGGAGATAGCCTTTATCACCCTGTTGGATAACGCTTTGAAATCAGCTACGATGGGTTATCATCGATACGAAATCCCATTTTCAGAAGTTCAACACGCAGCATCTCCAGAACCTCTATAACCTGCTGTTTGGCACCACGCGCGCCCAGTTCAACTCTCCACTTCCCCTTTGCCGGAAACCGGGGCAGACTCGATATTTTGACATCCGGATAGTGTCTTTGCCCTGTCTCGAGAAGTGGAATCAACTCACTTTCACGGGCATCGAAAACACGAATAGAGTCTGAAAACTGTCCGGCATGATCCTGCCATTCCAGACGGTTTTTCATCACCCAGTCCATCATGGGCCAGGCCATCTCCGGAAAACCAGGCAGACAGTAAATGGTTCCAACAGAAAACCCTGGAATATTATTAAATTCGTTAGGGATCAGTTCTGCTCCTTCCGGCAGGTCTGCCATAAGGATCCTGTTTGGATACGCACCATCACCAAATTGTCTCTCTATGAGTTTTACCGCCTCGGGATGATGAACTAGCTTAAGGTCGTGAGCATCTGCCATAGCCTGCCTGGTGAGATCATCCGGGGTGGCACCTATCCCGCCGAAGCAGAAACACACATCTCCTCTATCCCGAATGAGTTTAAGATGATCCTCGAGTTGTGGTGCATCATCACCAACATAATAAACCCAGCCAATATCCAGACCACGCTCTTTAAAATATTCAAGTGCGTGGATAAAATGCTTATCAACTCTTCTTCCCAACAGGATTTCATCACCAATTATCAGCAATCCGACTTTGTTCACTATCTGTTCCATGATCTCCACACTTTGACTGGTATACATACAATTACATTTGAATTCTTCTATTTAGTACCTTAATCCATAAATCCTGTCATAAAAAACAAGAAAACAAAGAACTTCACTGGAAATTATGTACATGGTTACACCACCAAGGTACTTATACCCATCAAGCTGATACTGAAAAGAGTGCAGGGATTTTTACCGTTAACCGGTGTTAGCTATTTAAGTGAATAACGGCAACATTTACCATTATTATCACGTTTTAGCCCGCATTTCTCATCACTCGAAGTCTACGCTTATCGGAAGTCTACGCTTATCGGAAGTCTGTTCTTATCGGGGGTAGTCGTGTAGGCGAGGATCGACTGCCCTCTGGTGAACATTGTGGAAATTTGTTAAAAGCATCTATACTTCAGACCTCGAATCCCACAGTATAATCCAATTGTCACAATGTTTATGAGAAATGTCGGATAGCCGTTAAAGAGGCTTGTAATCCGGAACAGCAAAGGTTAATTACCTTTGTCTATGAAGTCTGGTGCCGAAGGGGAGATACTAAGACCGGGGGGTAAGTTACTGATTTCATAAGATCAAAAAGCCTTATGATGATAAGATTTTAGCTTCAAACGCGACAGAAAAAGTGCATTATAAACACTAAAAAACACACCCTACAGCGGTCAACGTTGTGGGGTGTGTTTGTTTCTGAATCAGTGTTGTTTTGTTGCTCCATCGAACCAAAACTAAAAAGAAGTTGCCTCCCGATTGGGAGGGACCGTGGATGAAAAGGCCAGACTGTGGGGAATGGTGGTTCCACAGCCTGAAAGATCACAGAACAACCCTAATTACGTCGATTTTAGTAGGAGGTTTGACTCTCACCTATCTCGATGTCCATTAACCGCTTCACGAAGTCCCTTGCCGACTTTGAAGTACGGTAACTTTTTGGACTTTACCTTTACCTTTTCCCCTGTCTTTGGATTTCTGCCGGTATACGAATCATATTCCCTTACGGAAAAACTTCCAAACCCTCGGATCTCAACATTTTCGCCATTACCCAATGCCTCTGACATCGAGTTAAGAAGAGTGTTGATAATTTTTGCAGCTTCACTGTTGGTCAGTTTTTGTTTCTGTGCAAGTGTTTCAGTCAATTCTGATTTGTTCATTGAGCCCCCTCTGATTGTTTTTCAATGAAGTAATTAGCTATAAGATATCATGTAGATACTAAATGACCAAGCTATTCAGACATTGTCGAGATTATCTTGAACGACTTCTCTGGTCTTCACACAAGAGGGGTGCAAATATATTTACGTTGTAAGGTTAGAAACCCTGCCGGTATTAATAATCTGGAACCATCTTTGGTCGAAAAAGGCTCCATTTCCCACTGGTTTTCTGGAGTTAATTTTGAAAACATTTCAGGTCTAAAATGCTCCTTTTGGAGCGAGATATTGCGCTATGGTCAAATTAAAGCTGAACAGGAATAGCCTAAAATTAATACTCGGCTAAAATGGATAGGATTGGCAAAGGATATCTTCTTCCTCCTGAATTTTATGTTGAGTCACAATTCACTGCCGGTGTGTTTTGTTATCGGTGAAGAAATTGTCTGGAAAAATCGTGTATATTGAGTTTTTTGCAAAACTTATTCGGCCAAAGTTGTCATTTTCCTGTCGAATGGGCTTCAGAAACCTGTCAGGTGGATGAGTTGACCTGCAAGCACAGCTTCTCAAAAATCAAATCAATCATTACTTTTATGCGACTCCTTGTCGTCGGGTATTGCTATGGTAAAAAGCTGAAAAACTGTCAGAAACAAAATATGGAAGACGTCAGTACGGTTTAATCAGTAGACCAGAGGGTCACGACGGCATTTTGATTTACTACTTGCTGTTTGTCATTTGCATTAATGTAAAAAGGCAGAGTTGATAAAAACTCTGCCTGAAACCTTCAAGAGCTCAGCAGATACAACTATTTCTATATAGTAAATCCGCGATTATTTATTTCTTAAAGATCGATAAGAAGGCTCCAGCTACTGATGGAAGAGATTCCTGACGCTTCAAGATTTCTTTAAGTTCTCCTGAATCCAGGTGAAGAGCCCCGCAGTTTTCATTTACGCAAATATCTACTTTTACACTACCTTCATCAATCTCGACAAGGCTCTGTGTACCACAGCGAAAGCAATGATATTTATGCTCCTCTGAATATTTTTTGTTTGCTTCTTTAGCGGCTTTTTCTCTACATTCTCTCAGCAGTTTTTGATCTCGTTCTGCGAAGTAAGCTTCTTCTGAACCTCTTTTAGGTTGAAGTAGGCTCACTCTTACTGGTTTTTGGGCCATATTCTTTTTCCTCCGGTAATTTCAAATGAATTAGAGAAGATTAATCGATAAGGTCTCGCGTTGACTTGTAAAGCTCGGCATCACAAGGAATAGACACCGTACCTTATTACCGATACTTTTTCAACCGCTCTTTAAAAGCTGCTACAAATTTCTATTTGCTTATCGTCTGTACAAATTAAGCAGGGCTTGTCTCTCTAAAAGAGGGATGACCGCAGATAGCTATACAGTCTGAGTCATTTCTCTCCTGTGGATGATTCCATGACATCTACCGCCTTAGGTTGCCATTTTGAATCACAACAAAAAGGGCACTTGCACTAAATAGACCTTTTTCCTGTACATGTATTTAGGAAGTTGTCCCAAAAACCTAACGATGTATAAAGGTGTTTTCTGGCCTTTGTATAACTAAAATTCCCCAGAATAACCTAACAAGATAAAAGCACCTTCAAAGAGAAGATGGTTCCAGAATCTCTTTTATTGACTCTCTGGAAACATCTGGGACATCAGAATGCTCTATTTACCGTTAGGTCTTTGGAAATATTCTTGGATTTTTTGAGATGTCAGGGTGCTCCTTTTGTGGCAAGTTTTTTCGGTATGATCAAATTAAAACTTAACAGGGACCTGCGATATGTTGGCATCACTTGTGAGGTTCAAAGAAGCTGGGACAAAAGAGGTTAGGGCAGAACCTTAAGTTCTGGCAAGGCACCGTCCCATTGAAAGGGTTTATCCAGCTTAAGAGCTATGTCAAGACCGGGATTAAAGCGTTGTTTTGAGTGATTTCTTGATCGAAGCCAGGCTATGTTTGAATTTTCCTCAAAGACGAGGAACCTGGACTCACTGTCCATAAAACTATCTTCCCTGATAGCACTCACATTTACAAAACATGTTCCACCAAGTTTTGGCTCAACACTGACGGTTCCCGCCATCCTTTGGGGCAGATGGGAGTGGCCAGATGCCCAGAGTGCTACACGATTTACTTTGAGAACATCCTCAAACCAAGAAGAATTTTCAATTCTCCTGCTCTTAACAAAAGAGGCAAAAAGCCCACTTTTCCGCAGTTGGGCATGAGTTACAGTAACGATTATAGAGTCTTGATTTCTCGCAACGGATTCATTCCACCAGTCAAAAACATCTCTAGAGATAGAGGTTTTGGAATCCGGTGATTGATCAGAAATCATGAGAATTACGACATTCCCGACCTGTACACTATAATGAGAAGGTTTCGTAAAATGGTTCCAGAAGATTTCACCACTTCTCACATCATGGTTTCCTGCGATCTCATACCAGTGGTCAATATAAGAATTTTCCCTGGTTGCGATAAACCACTCAAATGCGTTCTTTTGGCTCCGTGAATTGAGCAGATCCCCTGCAACAATGGCAAGATTTACATTGGGTATAATATTGTTTACGTCATCAATTGCCTTCTCAAAGGCTGTCCTCCCCTCAACATCTTTCGGTTGAATATCTGAGAGCAACCAGATGACAAGTGTTCTAGCATCAGGAGCATGGACTCCCTCGTTATAGAGTGATGGGGGAACGAACAAACACCCAGTGAAAATGATCAATACAAGAAGAAAGAATGCTATTCTTATTTTCATACTCTTCAAAATACCTTACACTTCATCGAAATGGTTATTCTTCCTGAGATAAAGGAGGTCTGTCCCTCTCAAATCGATTCAGTTCACCAAGTGTTGTTTAATCTTCGCCTTGCAAACAGGGCATAGATACGGTGATAAGTAATCGCTTTTATGGCAAACAAGGGGGCAAAAACCGGGATCAAAGCCGCCTTTCAAAAGCCTATGATCCACCTGCTACCATAAAATACATGGCAGAACAACCATTAACCGGAACCATTCGACTTCCCACCAACAAAAAAAACCTGCTCTGTTATTCTCTGGAACCATCAATAATTTTAAATGCTCCATTTACTGTTTGTTTTCCGGAAAGAATATCGAATATTTAAAAATGCCAGAACGCTCCTTTTCTTGTAATTTTTTTGGGCATGGTCAAATCGAAACATAACAGGAAGAATCTTAAAGCATGGGATTCTATCATTAATTAATATTGCCGACGAATACTTTTAAAATTATTGACATGCAAACCACTCTTACTCAGTTCTCTTTTAATTGTGAAGTCATACGATTTCTACCATAATTGACACCCAATTTTTTCATCCGGTTACGCAACGTGCTTGAGTTTACACCAAGAAGTGCAGCAGCGCCATCTGCTCCATTAATTTTACCATTGGTGATCTTCAAGAC
>CAXMTO010000270.1:0-8885 GCA_964196355.1 uncultured Myxococcota bacterium | reverse complement strand
TCTTGCCTATGTGGCACTTGGCGTGATCCTGTTCACCCCGCTGGTCGGTATAGCAGGCAAGCTCCTGCTCCGGTTTTCCGGCCAGACTGTGGTTGCCGATCAAGATATCATCTATTTCCTGCTGACACCTTCAGGAATGGTAGCGTTGATACTGTTTAGCGGTTTGCTGATCACTATTCTGGCTTTTGAACAGGCCTCCATGATGCTTGTCTGTGGATATGCTATGCGGGGCTTGCACATTGGTGTGATGCAATCATTGCATTTCACGGCCAGCCGGGCAATGCGTATCTTTTCATTCACGAACCAACTGGTGGTGCGGCTGCTGGCAGTCACACTGCCTTTTCTTGCCACAGGCGGAGCTGTTGCCTGGATGCTTGTTACAGACTATGACATCAATTATTACCTGGCAGGAAAACCTCCGGAGTTTCTGTTTGCAGTTGCCCTCACAGGGCTGTTGCTGCTGGTAATGATCGTTCTGCTTGTTCGCAGGCTCCTCGCATGGTCGCTTGCACTCCCTTTGATCCTCTTTGCAGGTGTATCTCCCTCTCGGTCCTTTTCCGAAAGCAAAACTCTTACTGAGGGTCATCAGCGGTTGTTCTTGCTGACCCTCGGAATATGGGCATCGGCGGCGTTCCTGCTTGGTGCAATAGTACTGGGCAGCGTTCAATTCCTGGGTGCAAACCTTGCGCCTTTATTTCTCAATTCGATTAACTGGCTGGTGGTTATACTTGGAGCTCTCGTGGCACTATGGTCACTTGGCAACCTCTTGGTCACAACGTTTGCCTCGGGAAGCTTCGCCTCTCTTCTGATGACACTCTATGAGCGCTACGGACCAGGGCTGGAGTTAAATGGTCTTGCACAGAAACTGCAGAGTCGGCAGTGGCGTTTGACTGCGCCCCGGCTGGCACTAGTCCTGATTATCAGTGCAGCAGGAGCAGTGTTCGTCGGAAGCTGGCTTCTAAACGATATCCAGACAAAAAATGATAATGTGGTAATCATTGCTCATCGCGGTGCTGCCGGTAAGGCTCCCGAAAACACCCTTGCCTCTGTACAAGAGGCTATAAGGGATGGAGCCGACTGGATTGAAATCGATGTCCAGGAAAGTTCTGATGGAGAGGTTGTGGTTATCCATGACAGTGATTTTATGAAACTTGCCGGTGTGAATCTGAAGGTATGGGATGCCACGCTGAAACAGCTAAAAGAGATAGATATAGGCAGCTGGTTCGCTCCCGATTTTTCAGCTGAACGGATACCGACCCTGCTTGAGGTACTGGAGAAAACACGGGGTCAGGCCCGGGTCATGATCGAACTCAAATACTATGGGCACGATCAGCAGTTGGAGCAACGGGTTGTGGACATCGTCGAGCAGGCAGAAATGGTTAACGATGTTGCTGTTATGTCGCTAAAGTATGACGGTGTACGCAAGGTACGAGAACTTCGACCGGACTGGGTTGTCGGGCTGCTGTCGGCACAAGCAATAGGTAATCTGGCAAAGATGGACGTTGATTTTCTGGCAGTCAACATCGGTATGGCGACACCTCACTTTATCAAGAACGCCCAGCTGGCGGGTAAGCAGGTCTTTGCCTGGACCGTGAATGACCAGATCTCCATGTCCCGCATGATGTCACTCGGTATAGACGGTGTCATTACCGACGAACCGGAGTTGGCTCGCAATGTGCTTGCCGAACGGTCAGATATGAGCACCGTTGAGCGATTACTGATGCACACTGCAGTGTTGCTGGGCAGACCGGTTCCGGAGAAAATATATCGCGATCAGTCTCCATGAGGTTGCCCTGGCGATGAAACTGCAAATAACGAAAAAACATCTTTTATTGTTGCTGATTACTCTATTTCCTCTTGGAATTGGAATTGGAATTGGAATTGGAAGAGCGGAGACAATCAGCACGCTGGATTCGGGGATAGATACACTGGAGCGTCAACTGGAGATGGGGCGTCATGAACAACTGGCAGCAGTGAAAATTGTTTCCAGAAGTGTGCTCGCGGAATTCACAACGGATGGATGCAGTGGTGGACTCTCAGTCGGTTGGCAATTTCTGGCCGGAAAGGTCAAGAGTTTTCAGTCTGTACATGGAACACAACCACCCTGGGAATCATGCTGCATCGCACATGACCTGGAATATCACACAGGAGGGGTCCGTGAAATCACTGCGGATGAGAGTTTTACTACTCGCAGGAAAGCGGACCTGAGATTAAAAATCTGTGTTCAGGAGACCGGATTGAACCGAGCCACCGAGCTCAGCAACGAGTACGATGTTTCTATCCGAGAAATAGAGATTCTCTACACTGCCATCGCCGACCTGATGTATCGGGCTGTACGTATTGGCGGTATGCCCTGCACCAGCCTGCCCTGGAGATGGGGATACGGCTGGCCGGAGTGTGAATGAAAACCCTCATTGTCGGCTTGAGGCTGGCCTTCTGTTCACTGGAAAGGTTAGGTTGAAACTCAAGGTCGGAGAGTATCTGATCACTGTCAAATTCCTTGTCAGCTGCAAAAGTAGTTGAAAATGACAGAGTTATCAGGACAAATATTTGACAAAAAGTTTAAAACACTGCAAAAAGGTTACTCCTTGGTACATGACTGTTCGATAGCTTTCCTGCTGTTGACATACAAGATATGAATAATCTCGATTTTATCCATTGGTTTTTGGGTTCGTAAGAAAACTCAGCTGAATCAGCTCTGGGTTAAGAGTTTTTTTGCCGCTGTCTCCGCTCTCCCAATGCAATCCCTGGTTATTTCAATACAATGCCCAAGGTAGTTAGCAGGATCCAGGGCAGCTTGAAGAGTTTTTTTTGAGAAGTTTTTGTAAATGACTGGTTTTGCAGCCAGTACATCATATATGTTTTGATTTTCCATTACAGCCTCGTGTGCTGCTTCATGCAGGACATCATGTGCCTTTTGACGACCTATGACCGGGGCAAGTGTCATCATCACATTTTCTGCAACAATGAGCCCGTTCGACTGCTGCAGGTTTTTTGACATTCTCTCTGGATGAAGCGTCAGGCCGCTTAACAAGGTTTTCAGCTCTGCTGTCAATTCATAAACTGCGGCACACACGGTGTCGATGGCTTCACGCATCATTTTGTTATTGGCGGCGTCTCCTTCATGAGATGACTGCATACCTTCAAAGGCAAGTCCCATTTGTGATCTGATACGAGCTGCGATTGTTATAATATTACAGGCCACTTTAGAGTTTACCTTCTGTGGCATGGTACTGCTCCCAACTACCCCAGCTTCCTGTCCTTCTGTTACCTCTCCAAACTCATCGGACATCAATGTATACAGTTCCTGGGCGATTTTAGAGCAGGTTGTTGCGTATAATGACATCGTTGTCACGTACTCAGCCAGAAAATCACCCGCTGAGCGGGCAGAAACCTTTAACGGTGAAAGCCCTAAAAGCTTGCCCAACCGTCGATTTATTTCCGGACCATATTCTCCAAAAGACTGCATGGCACCGATGGCACCACCAAATTGGAGGCAGAAAAATCGTGGTTCAAACTGATCAAATCGTTCAAGGTGGCGGAGCAGCTCATCTATCCATCCGGCAGCTTTAAAACCAAAGGTAATAGGCAAAGCGTGGCGGCGTTGGGTCCGTCCGGCCATAATCATTTCAGAACCCTGTTCTGCTAAATCGGCCAGAGCTGTCAAACTCAGCCCGAATTGATGTCGAGTGAGTTTGTGAACCTTCCGTACCTGTAAAATAAGCCCGGTCTGCATTATGTTCTGGGTTGTTGCACCCCAGTGTACATAGCCTCCGTAATCATTGTCACAGGCCGCTGCCAACAGACGTGTGAGTGATACAATTGGAGCTTTTGTTCGTTTAATATCTTTTGATAATTCTTCTGTGTCGATGAAATCCAGGCTTGCTTTTCTTGAGATTTCCCTGGCCGCTTCTTCAGGGATTATTCCCAGCTCAGCCTGGACTTGAGCGAGAGAGGATTCAACGTCCAACCACGCTTGCCGAAGTGCATTTTGACTCAGGAGTTCCTTAATATCCGCTATAGATTCTGTCATAATATTTTCAATAAAAGGGTTATAAGATTTTTTTTGTATACACAGGGTGACAATTGAGCTAACAGTGGTCTTCACCGTTATTGATTTTTGAACAGCAGACAGCGCGTCTGGGTGTCACCTGTTTGTAAAAGTTCGGGAGCCTCGGTCGTGCAGCTGTCCATTGCCTTCGGGCACCGCGGATGAAACAGGCAGCCTGACGGGACATCCAGTGGATTAGGAAAACCGCCGCCAAGGCTGATCTGTGGAATCCCCCCCCCGGGCTGAAGCGATAAAACGGAGTCCATCAGAGCCTGGGTGTATGGATGTTTACCATTTTGAATTATCTGCTTTCTACTTCCTACTTCAACAATCTGCCCAAGATACATCACTGCAATCCGTGTCGCCATATGGTTCACCACCCCGAGATCATGGGTGATGATGAAAAAGGTCAAACCCAGTTCATCCCTGAGATCATGCAGAAGGTTGAGGATCTGAGCTTGAACAGAGACATCAAGTGCTGACGTCGGCTCGTCGCAAAGCAGAATTTCAGGCTTCATGATAAGGGCACGGGCGATTGCAACTCGTTGTCGCTGTCCTCCTGAAAGTTGATTCGGATAGAGATGGTAAAAACGGTGAGGCAGTCCAACCAGCGACATAATTTCTTCAACTGATTGTCTGTGGCTGTTTCTGTCGCCAAGTTTATGCAGTTTCAACGGCTGCAAGATAGTCTCACCGATGGTTCGCCTTGGATTCAGGGAAGAGTAAGGATCTTGAAATATAGGCTGGATGAGTCTCGCTCTTTCTTTTACACCAATCTCGTCAAGTGGCTTCCCCGCAAGGAAAATATCTCCACTCTCACATGGCTCAAGACCGAGCATCATCTTGGAAAGTGTTGTTTTGCCGCAACCTGACTCGCCAACCAGAGCTAGTATTTCAGTCCGATGTAAATCCAGGCATACGTCGTTAACAGCAACGAGCTGCTTTTTAGATTCGAACAACGTCTTTCTGATATGAAACACACACCTTGCATTTTTAACTGACAACACGACCGGTTCTTCAAAGCTCTTATCAGGAATCTGAGTTGATAAAGAATCGACTTCCAGTGGACCATTTTCTCCATTTTCCGTGTCCAGCAGACAGCGGTGGCTTCTGCCATCTGCCAAAACGGTCATCGGGACTGGTTCAGCAATGCAGATATCCTGCTTGAACGGGCAGCGGTTAGCAAATGAGCAGCCTTGCTGTTTACCGATCATGGATGGCACAATCCCTGGAATTGTACCGAGACGTGCAAGAGTATTCTCCTTTTCAATAGCAGGAACACATTGCAGCAATCCTTTGGTGTATGGATGAATGGCGTGGTTGAAAACCTGATCGGTGGTTCCTGTTTCAACGAGTTGTCCTGCATACATGACCGCTACTTTATCAACCATGCGTGAGATGACACCCAGGTCGTGGGTAATCAGAATCATCGCCATTCCCAATTCTTTTCCCAGTTCAATTAACATCTGAAGGATCTGGGCCTGGACGGTAACATCAAGGGCAGTGGTGGGCTCGTCAGCGATAATGAGTTCGGGCTGTGTCATGAGTGCCATTGCAATCATTACCCGCTGTCGCTGTCCACCCGATAGCTGATGCGGGTATTGGTTAAGTCTGCCGGCAGCATTGGCGATACCAACTTTTTCCAGTAAAAAAACAGCCTGGTCCAATGCTTCTCGCTTAGATTTTTGCCTTCGCAGCAGCACAGCTTCGGTCATTTGGCGTGCAACACTGTAGACAGGATTAAGAGAGGTCATTGGCTCCTGGAAAATCATTGACATCTTCACACCGCTGATGGAATGAAGAAAAGCTTTTTTATCCATCTCCAGCAGCTCTTCTCCATCAAGCAAAACAGAAGTTGCCCGGCTCTCAGCTGTCTTTGGCAGAAGGCGCATCAGGGCCATAGCTGTCATAGACTTGCCTGAACCTGATTCACCCACGATACCAATGGTTTCGCCTCTGTCTAGAGAGAAACTGACGTCTCTTACCGCATGCAGGGTGCCGTTTGAAAGGGTCAGGTCGACAGAGAGATTCTGTATAGAAAGAAGAGTCATGATCACTTAGTTTCTATTTTCGGGAGAGGTAACATCTCTGATACCATCACCCATCAGGTTTGTTGCTAAAACCAGTATAAAAAGTGCGCAGCCCGGAATGATGACCAGCCATGGCTGAAAAAACATCGCTACCTTTCCTTCGGCAATCATCAGTCCCCAGGATGGTGTTGGGGCCTGAATACCTATACCCAGGAAAGAAAGTGCAGATTCGGCAAGAATGGCAAAACCAACTTCAAGGGTAAAAATAACGATAATCTGGCTCATGAGGTTGGGAAGAATCTCTTTCCAGATGATGTCGAATTCGCTGCTCCCCATTGCCTGGGCGGCTGCAATATAGTCCATCTGACGGATCTGCATCGCCGCTGCGCGGGTGACGACCAGGTAATACGTCCAGTGTAAGACACCAATAACGCCGATGACAACATACACGGATGGGCCTATATAAAATACCAGCGTCATGGTCAGCAGCAGTCCGGGCAGGGATAACTGACAGGTTAGGATGTAGCTGATGATCTGATCAACCCGTCCGCCAAAATATCCGGCGCAGATACCCAGGGAAACACCGATCAGCATACCTACTGTGGCTGCACCATAGCCAATCATGAGGGAGATCCGGGTTCCGAAAATTAAGCGGCTGAGATAATCGCGGCCAAGGTGATCTGTGCCAAACACATGCGTCAGTGATCCCCCTTCACTCCAAATAGGTGGCAGCAGCCGTTTTGAGAGAACCTGTTCAAATGGATCATAGGGGGCAATCAGAGGTGCGAATATCCCGACCAGCATCAGGGCAACTATTATTGAAAACCCGATTATCAATCCCCTGTGCCCTTTTATTCTCTTGATTAACAGCTGACGTGGAGTCAGATCCGCTATTACCTCATCATCTGACGATAACATACCGGGATGGTGACTCACTTTAGATATCGTCATATCATCATCCTAAACGTAAACGAGGATCCAGCCATGCGTTGAGAAGATCAGCTACCAGGGTCATTACGACAAAGGTCAGAGCAAAGACGAAAACAAGCATCTGCACGGTTGGGATATCTCCTCCTAAAATTGATTCAAGAGCAAGACGGCCCAGGCCGTTAATGGCAAATATTGATTCAGTTATCACCGAACCGCCAAGTTTCTGCCCCAGCTGGACAGCCAGAACGCTGACTACCGGTAACAAGGCGTTGCGCATGGCGTGCCCAAGCAGAAGCCTCAGTCCTCCAAAACCTTTAGAACGGGCCGTTCTGATATAGTCCGATGTCATCACGTCAAGCAAACCGTTTCGGGTCAAACGCATTACAGCCGGAACCGAGCTGGCACCCAGGACAAATGAAGGTAATATGAAATGAGCAAAGCTGTCATCTCCCGAAACAGGAAAAATCTGCCAGGTTACTGAAAATATGATGATCATTACCAGGCCGAGCCAAAAATTGGGGATAGCCTGTGCAGATACAGCAGTTGAAAGAGCAATTCTGTCAATTAAGGAATTTTGCTTTAATGCCGCCAGAGTACCGAGTGGAATGGAAATTATCACCGTTACAAAAATTGCCATTAAGGCAAGTTGGAGAGTTACCGGTGCATGGGAAAGAATTAATTCTCCAACGGGTTTGTTCCAGTAATAACTTTCGCCAAAATCCCCTCGCAGTATCCGTGAAAGCCAGTCAAAATATTGTATAAAAACTGGTCGATCAAACCCATATTGCTCGCGGATCTGTTCCACGAGTAAAAGGTCGGCATCTTCTCCGGCAATTGCCATAGCCGGATCAACTGCAACGTTGAGCAAAACAAATGCCGCAATTGAGACGGTCAGGGCAACAAGAAGAGCCATGAAACCACGTCTTATAAAATAGCGGAGCATGCTGATTTACCTGCGGTAAAAATGCGAAAAGTATATGTTACAAAACATGAAGGAGTTCTGAGACTCCTTCATGTTTGTTTCCTGAAAATACTCTGTGAACACCTCTCATCCCCTTAGGAAAGAACCGGAAAGAGTTCCGTTCCCCGGGGGCATCCTATTTCCAGCTGGTTTTGTAGAGACGCGGCAACCCGTCGGAAGGAATCGGGAAACTCAGGTCTTTTGAGGTCAGGTAGTTCGCTGTAAAAGCATATAAGGGAACCCAGTATGCCTGGTCTGCGATAAGTTGTAACCCCTTCCTGTAAAGTTCTTCACGTTCTTTGGGATCGTTGGTGTTCTCTGCGCCCAGCATCAATTCGGTGACCTTGGGGTCCCCTGAAAGATTTCGATCGCTGTCTATACTCCAGTGGACATTGGCGATAGCAGCAACATCTGCAGTGCCGCCGGAAGCCCAAGTGCCAAAATAGGCCGGAATTTGTCGAGCTCTACGCGCTTTGTTCAAAGCTGACAGTTTTGAGTACCGCAAATTTACTTTGATACCTGCTTTGGTCAGGTCGGAAGCGATAGCCTCGGAGACCTGTTGCTCACGGTAGGCCCATAGATCGAGTTTGAACCCTTCGGGATAACCTGCATCAGCTATCAACTTCTTCGCTTTTTCAGGGTCATAATCATATTTCTGAACATCATCAGTGCAGCCAAACTGAATCGGATGGCAGGCGGAGTGGATAACCTTTGACGTTCCTCCCACCAGATTTGCAATTATATTCTCCCGGTCAATGGCATGAATAATTGCCCGACGAACATCTACTTTTGTAAGAGGGTTACCCTCACCTGACACACCACCTGCATCCAATGGAATAAATCCAACGCGCATGGATGGACCTTCGAGATGAACCGCCCTTCCTGTTTTGCCCATGCTTTGAGCAATATCCAT
>CAXMTO010000269.1:0-7162 GCA_964196355.1 uncultured Myxococcota bacterium | reverse complement strand
TATCCCTGGAAAGAAATGCTTCGGTAAGCTGTGCCATGCCTCGATAAAAATAACTGTTTGCATTTGCCTGGATTGATTTACTGAGTTGAGGAAACCATTCATTGAGGTGATCCTGGAGAAACCGGATCTGAAGTTCGCGATATCTGATGGGCTCCGCAGTTTTCATTGTTCTTTGATCCTCCAGCTTATCCTGTTTCTCATTGAAAATCGCAGCTGCCTCTCTCTCACACAAGAAACCCATAAATGCAAGCTCCACCCCAATATGGGTGGGTAATTCTTTACAAGCCAGACCCATTTCCGCGCCGGCCACCCGGTATATTTTTCGAACTGAAATGGTCTGTGTGCCAACCAAAGGTCCTTTTTGTCTTTCACCCTCCGCCGATATTCCCCGGTAAACATCTTCAAACGGAGTGACGTATCGACCCTTGGGAACTGCAAAAAGATCCATGTAGTCCTGCTTAATAAATCCTGCGTCTTTTTTAACACAAGTAGCAGCGGCAAATTTTTTTAGACCCGCTACCGCTTCCCCGCCAAATAACGCGGAAAGTTCATCCAAAAAACCCTTAGCCACGATGCGCTGCAGAAGGATCTGTTCAGGGGGGTGGAGGTAAACGGCAGAGAGAAAGCCGTATACATTTCCCCGGGCCTCCGCGTCCTGCTGTTCTAAAATAGCGCCTTTTTCCAGGCCGGCATCCTCGCTTCCGGCGTCAGGAATCTCCCTTTTTTTTGTTCGAATTTTTTGTGCAGGTTCATTCATCCGCGTACAATTTCCCATTACACCTCCTTATTATATCCTCATTATTACCCGGTTTCAAATTTCACCGATGGCACTGTGAGCATCGGATTTGCAAAACCATCCGGTTTATTATATCCCGACTCTTCAACATTGAATTTCTCCACGAGGTGTAAAGCATTGCCCACACAGGTGGTCACACAGGCCGGCAGAAATCCGGTACGTAAACCTTTGTCGTCATACAGACGGTGGATACAGAAGGTGCATTTTTCCACCTTTTTGGAGACCGAGTTGAACTGTGGCGCCCCATACGGGCAGGAATGCGTACAGTTCTTACAACCGTTGCACACATCCTGGTTAATCAACACGATCCCGTCAGCTTCACGCTTGAAAATCGCATTAGTTTCATTGGAGGGAGCGTATACATCCGACAAGGGACAGGAAGCCAAACAGGCCGGATGTTCACAGTGATTACATGCGCTGGTAACAAATGTGAGAGTGGGATTAGGATAGGCCCCCCCATTTTTCTTTACAACCCAGCGGTAACTTACATGATCCGGAAGGACCCCCCTTTGATTCTTAAACGACATGGGCGATTCCACGGGACGGGTATTATTCTCCGACTTGCAGGCAATGGTACAGCTGTCACACCCGATGCACTTATCTAAATCAATCAACCAACCTAGCTGTGGCATATTAGTCGTCTCCTTTTATATAAAAGTCCTAACCAATTCAAACTTGAACTTTCATTTTTGTTGTGGGCAAACCCGGGCTGAAATACCGAGTCTGCCGTGGCAGTTATTGAGAAAATCTATTATACTTTTTGAACCATCACCGATGTATCGAAAAATGAACAACTCCCACCGATCGGCTCTTGAAGGCCGACGTTGGGATATTGATTGTCAGTCCTCATGATTATATTTGGTTGTATCCCCGCACCCCGGCTGGAATCGTACGGCATGGCCAAACCGTCGATTTTGATGGGCCGTGAATGTGATTCCCAGTGGCCGTAATGGTGGGAAATCGCCACCACACCCGGTTTCAGTCCCTGGGTGACCCGTGCTTTACCAATAATCCCTTCAGGGTTTGTGTCAGAGGACACTCTCACCCTATCCCCGGTCTCCACACTTAGACCGGCGGCGTCAATGGCACTGATTTCTACAAAATTCTCGGGAATCATGAGCATAAGCCAGGGATTTATATTGGTTCTTGCCTGACCGTGGTGAACGGTTTTGTACGTGATGAGCTTAAACGGATGATCAGGATCATTAACCTCTGTGCCGTCGGAGTGAGCCACCGGTATATACAGCGGCACACCCGAATAGTAGTCTCCGGTCACCGAATCCCGGGTCCGGGCAACTGGATCGGAAAAGGTGCGGATGATGTCGCCGTATTGGTAGGACAGTTGTTCTCCGTCGTACTCTTCGCCCGGGTCATCGAAAACCCCACCCTTTGAGAGAATCTCAGCGATTCCAATCCCGGAGTTATATTCGATATTTTTAAGCTGCGCCTCGGCCCAATCCCAGCTGTTGTTAAGATTTCCCACTGAAGTCCCCGCAGCGTCTAACAGTGCATCATCACCCACACCGGGAAGGCCGAGCGCCTTGGCCAAACCGATCTGGATATCCAAAACCGCCCGGGTGTCGGGCATAGCCGGCGTATAGTTGTTGTTGGTGCCTTCAAATGTTCCGACTACCGGCTGCTGGAAAGAGGTTCCTTTATTGATTCTCCAAGGAATTCCGGGAACTGCGAATTTTTCCAGATAGGTAGTATCCGGTAAAACGTAATCCGCATAGGCGGCCACCTCACCGATCAGTGGGCTGATTGAAACAAACAACGGCAGCTTGCTTTCATCAGCCACGGTCTCCTCCCAGACCTTTTTCAGGGTAGGTGTGGAATAAGGCCAGGCATTCCAGTATGTGATCAATACTTTCATCCCGTATGGGTATTGGTCCTGGACGCTGGGAATCACCTCCTGATAGTTACCATGGGTTCCAAATGGAAACCAGGGGCGCTTGGCCGGATACCCTGTAAAGAGACCACCGGCTTCGCTCGTATTGTAAAACGTTTTGGCACGATCAATCCGGATGCCTTCATGGCCCGGATCTCCGTCGACATTGCTCAGGCTTACCACGCCTGATTTATGGCTCCATCCGCCTCCGCCTGCTGTGCAGCCACCTTTCCAGTCATAGTTTCCGACCAGGGTGTTCAAATGCTGTATGGCCCAGTGGTTATAAAGACCGTTGGTGTGCTTGACCGGACCCCGGTAAGTCATGGCCACAGCTTTTTTACCGTGGAGGCCAAATTCAGCTGCCATCCCTGATATGATGACTTCGGAGACACCACAGATCGAAGCATACTCACCGAGGGACTTGGAGTTTGCCGATTCCTTTATAAGGGTAAAAGCAGTTTTGCATTCTATGGAAGTAGAGGCTCCGACAATATTTAGATCCAGTGTTGCGTCTAAAACACCGTGATGGACCTCTTTATACCCCCTAATGTAATCACCTGATACCACAACATAGTCATCGTTCTCGACATATTTTCCAACGGGAATTCTGGCCTCCTTTGCGTTGATATAACGTTGAAATTTCTTCCCATCACTATCGGTAAAGGTGCCCACAAGGTAAGTTGCATCCGTCCAGGTGGGCTCGCCGTCTGCGTCCGCCGCCGCCTCATTGGTATTTTTCAGATATGAGGCATCATAAGTCCCTTTTTCAATGATCAGTCTGATCATTCCCAAGGCCAAAGCAGCATCTGTGCCAGGGGTGATCGGTACCCACTGGTGAGCCTGGGCAGCTGAATTGTTGAATCGGGGGTCAACCACCACATATTTTCCCCCGTTCCTCTTAAAATGCATCAGGTTCCGGGCCATGCCGACCATGGGAAAGTTCGCTTCCAAGGGGTTGGCACCAAAAAAGATAATGTATTCGGCCCCCAGGATGTCAGCTTGCCAGCCAATGCTTCTTCCTGCACCCATGCTGTTTTTGCTTCCGTTCGGATCCCAGGTAATCAGCTCGTTGCCCACGTGTCTGGAAACCTCACAGATTGAAGTGTGACTAAGGCCGTAATTGGCTGTACCCCAGCCGTGTTTCCAGATCCGTTCGCTCATCTCTTTTTCCACACTTCTGCCGGGTGCAAACCCCAGCTGGTTTCTCTTTTTGCCCAGTTCTGGCATGGCAGGATCTATATAATCATCCCTCTCATCAGGGGGGATCAGTTGATTGATTTTATCTGCGATCTCAGAAAAAGCCTGATCCCAGGAAATCGCCTCCCACTGCCCCGAATTCCTGGGTCCTACTCTCTTTAAAGGATGCTGAATCCGAAATGGGTCATAAACTGTCTGGATGCCGGACTGCCCTTTAAGACACATTCTGCCGAGATGTGTTACGGCACCTTCCGGACTCGTATGATAGCCCAGCCGATCCGGTTGGTTGTTTTCATCAACATCCCGATTGTTCGGGTGATAAGGATTGCCATCAAGCTTTAACAGTACGCCTTCTTTAACCTTTGCCCGCACACCACAGCGGGAATGACACATCTGGCAAACGCTGTAGATGATGTCTTCAGCAGTTTCAATGCCGTCGGGCGGATTCTCTCCAGTGGAAAACGGTATATTTGCGGCAGCTTCAGATTTTGTGAAAACCTGGCCGGTTATTGCCACCGAAGCCAGCGCCCCGCTAACCTTCAGGAAGGTACGGCGACTGAATAAAGGGTGATGCTGGCTTTCTTCTTGTTTGTTATTCATGGTGAATTGACCTCCTTAAAACGGTTATTGCTATTCCCATTTATGCCTAATCATCATCTGAATCATGTTCATCATGTTCATCATGTTCATCATGTTCTGAGCCCGCTCCTGCAAGTGCATCGGCGATTGCCTGAATTTCTACTGTGGACAGGACACTCAAGGGGCCCATTCCTCCCTCGTCTTCATCTATTTTTTCCTGTATTTCAGACGCAGATTCACCTCCTACCTCAGAGTTTGAAAGACCTTTATGACAAGATGCACAGGCAAGGTCGTAGAGGGCTGGCCCATTAGGATCGTTTGGGTCGATCCCCCCCTGGTAAAACTGTTTTGCCTGGACCGGCTCTGGTTTGTCCTGGTACTGCACAATTCGCTCGAAGGGTCCGTGACACAAAGCGCAAAGTATAACATCCACTTGTTTTTTCAGGCCGCCGCCTGAACCTTCCACCAAGTCAACGGTTTTGTGGCACCAGCGACATTGTTTGTCGTCACCCGCTTTACCCGGTGTCCAAGGAAACATGGCCTTATGTGCAGCGGGTATTGAAGGGTCCAAACTTTGCGCATTAGATATATCTGAATGGCATTCTTTGCATTCTTTCCTGTAGGCCCTATAACTGCTGTCATGGACTGCGATGATGTTTGTCTCGGGGTCTATTTGGTTATCATCCGCCAAGATACTTGGAGCCCAAGAAAATAGATACACTCCTAATCCTGCCAAAAATCCAATACATATTTTTCTTTTACTAAGTATCCGGTGTATTTTCATTCCTTGTCTCCTTTGCACTAAAACCGTTGAATTAACAATCCCATAACAATATTTGTATCATGGCTTGTCAAATAACTATCCTGCTTATGATTACAGCATTATTGATGATATCAAAAATATTTGGTTCATCACCTAATCGCGTACCTGACTTTTTTCTAAAAAGCAGATTCTCCTATAATTAACAAAAATGATTCAGTTTTTCATACCGAAGAGAACCATCAATTTTGATGCTTGTTTTAGCTTGTTTAATCTTTGACAATTCAAGAGCAAAAGCACTCAGAACTAAAATAACAAAGGCTTTTGTAACGAGTCTGAAAATCATCCCTCTTCGGAGTTGTTATTTAGTTTAATTATATAATCAGCTAGTTACTCTGGGTACGCGTTTAAGTGATGAACCAAATATTTACATTATATAAAGCAAGAGACATGCCATCTTTGAGCGATTTTAATAACATACTGTTCTGCAAGGGAGAAAGTGAGATAATAGGAAAACAGGTAGTTATTTAGATACTCAAATTGAATGGTTTTTAATACAGCTCTGTTGCGGAAATAAAGGCAAAACACATTTTTTATATTCTATATCAACTGGTTGTGAAATGTATGGATTATACTACACCCCGAAGGATTTTGTGCCTGTATTGTTCAATTTTCAATAAAGGAAAATTCCCATGACAGGCTTTACAAGTTGACGAGAGATGCTCGTCAACTTGTGTCTTTCCATGGCAGATATCACGTGTATTTTCGAATAAATACTATTAATGTTGTGAACAAGTATTTCCAGTATTTGAAAGACCTTTTCCATGCAGACAAGAAGAATCTTGAACGTGTTGAAGAAAGGGCTCCTGAAGCCAGTTATGATCCTTTGCAATATTTTTTTGTCTGATGCAGATTGGGATTTTAGTCCAATAAACGATCAGATAGCTATCAACGCAGACAAATTTTTGGGAGGACAAAAAGAGACAGCGCTCTTTATATTGACGAAACTGGTATCCCAAAAAAGGGAAAGATGTCTGTTGGAGTTTCCCGGTAGAGGTGGGGACAACTTGGTTAAACCGACAATTGTCAGGTAGCTGGGTTCGCAACACTTGGTTGTGGTCGTTTTTCTACTCCGATCGATACTCGTTTATATTTGCCTAAAAGCTGGACTGATGACAAAGGACGTTGCCAGAAAACTAAGATTCCTATTAATGGAATAATCTTCATGACCGAGCATGAACAAGACAAACGCTTGAGATGATTTTTCATGCCAGAAACAACGGCAGTCGGTTCAATTGGGTTGGGTTTGACTGTGTTACGGCAGTTAGAATGAGTCCCAAAGTAGAACTAAAAAACGTGCCCAAAAAGGAGCATCATAGTACGTTTAAAAATCAAAATTACTCCCAGAAAATCAGCTGCAAATGCAGCACTCTATATAATTGAGTCGAGTCGCCCGGGGGAATCTCACCCCCGGCTCTCACAGTTCCGGACGTGAGTCTCTCGACTCATCCGGCTCCTATCGTTCAGCCGTTTTTATACAAAACACGCCAATGAACAAAAATATTCGGCTGCCGTTCGGCAATTTGACTCAACCATCTGGTGGCCTTTTTTTGGCGCCCCCTGAGTTTCTTATATTTACAGGTTGCCCAACGAACTAAACGCCAGTTTATATGATCGAGAATCCCAAGCATTGCAGAAGGATTGAATCGCCCGTAGTAATTAATCCAGCCTCGAATTATCGAATTACATTCTCGAGCCAAATCTTCAAGCGTCTCCCCTGGCCGTAACTGCCAGTTCCAACTACGTACTTTCTGCCTGATTGCTTTTGCCGCCTTGTTGCTTATCGCTGGTGTGAAGCTTACAAAGAATTTTCCCCTGCGAGTCCTTGATAATCTGGAACGAAATGTATATCCCAAAAAATCAAATTTCATAACAGGATATT
>CAXMTO010000268.1:0-3550 GCA_964196355.1 uncultured Myxococcota bacterium | reverse complement strand
ATCTTAGGACAGACTGTCAACGAAAAACCAGGCATATCAAGGAGATACTGCTTGAAGTCAAGATGTCTTGCCAACATCTGTAGTTTTGGTTTTCGTTTTCTGACTCAACATATCCATCGTACATCTTGAACTTTCAGGAATTATTCACGAGTGTAAATGGATAGACATAATGTCAGACATATCAGTAGACATCTTAATTGTCAAAAGTGGGCATGCCTGTGCAAATCAAAAATTACTAAGGCATCAACTAGTAACCAATACACAATCTTTTCTATTTTTTGCATTTTTTGAGGCTATTGCTAACGGCAACCTTTTAGAGCCAATCCGTCAGCAGAAATCCTGCCCCGAGGGTGCTGGCGGAAGCATTATAATCTATTAAAGATTGACCATAGCCGTTAAAATACTGGACATACCCCTTTATCCTGTCCGTACCCCACAGTGGAAATGACCAATTCAGTTCGATGGCGCCACGATTCTCATCAAAATCCAGATTGTTTCTCCACTTCAGCCCAAAGGTATGTTTCTTCCATGCATATGCGGACCGTAATTCAAAATTTCCCAGATAATCCTCTATATCCGGGTTGTTGTCACTCTCTGCATCCTCAGGGATGCGGTACCAGATTTTTAAAGCTGAAGCAAAATTTCCTCTTTCAAAGACAAAACTGGCATACAGCCTATTCCAGCTTCTTGACAGGGGTTCAGCCCTGCCATTTGACTGGTGCGCAAAACCAAACGCATTAACCCTATTGGTTAAACCGAATATCTTCCAGTCATTATTAAAGGCAATAAATGCCTCGGGCTCGTAATTAGTGTCCCTGAAAGGGCTTGAAATATCCTTGTTATACAACTGCCACATGGCAAGCTGAGTATAGGCAAAAAACAGGGAACCGTTGGTTCTTTTCTTGAATATGTTCTCCCATAGCATGAACTTGAAGCTCACCTGGAACTTTACTTCGGTATTGTTGAGATCCACCGGCTCACCGACAGCCTCTTCCCAGGGAGCATCGTTCATGGAACTGAAATTATAGTTTGTCAGCAGAATATAGTTTCTTCTGTGTGGCATGATGGTCCAGAGATTACTGGCTGAGCTATCCTCTCCCTTAATTCTTTTTTCCAGGGCTGTTTCTTCAACTTCTGCAACACTGGTTTCCGGTTCTTTAGATGTTGCAGCTTTTGCTAGATCAGCTTCGCAGACTGCCTTTAATTTACCGACTGTTATGGAATCATCAACCGACTGCATGGTCTTTATTATACACTCCTGCATGGCTGTATCCATGTCAGCGCCAAAGGCTGAATCATCTATTCCCCACTGGAGTAAAACAACCAGTAACAGAATTACAACTTGCTTTAACCGTTTCCCCTCAATACCCATATCATATCTCCTAATATTTAAGTAAAACGCACATTGCCTGCCAATATAGAAATTATTTCAGCGCATTAAGAGTTAAGGCGTCTACTGGTAATGTTGATAATGAAATCAGAACCGCCAGGAAAGGCCAAGGGTAAGGCCATCCTGGGCGACATCGTAGAGAAAGCCACCATCCTCATAATCAACATCCAGGTAACGATACCCGAAGGTTGTCGGCCGTACGGAAAAAAGGCATCTCGAGCTTCTTCAGCATGGCGTCACTTTCATCCCACTCGGCATTCAGATCTGCCTTGTCGTCACTGTAGCCTTCAATCAGATCGCCAACATTGATCACGAACTCGGGCTGCAGCAGATTGATCTGATCTATGGCCCGGTTGAAGATGCCCCCAGGGTCCGAACCCCCAGTGCGGTCGCCAATGACAGCAAACTGAAAGTTTTTCGGGTTGTCCTTGAACGTCTCAGACGTCCATGGCTTCGCCTCGGGTAGAGCCGCCTTGTCATAGATGAACGCCGCAACACTGCTTTCGCTCTTCACAGGAGGAGCAGCGGTGTTTTTCTGTTCAGCGTTGCTGCAGCCAAACTGCAGCATGATGCCTGCCAGCAGGAGTATCATTAATATTCGCAAAGATAATTGCTTTTCCATAGTTTTTTCCTTTTTGTTCTATTTATTCGCTATTGAACGTTACTTTATATCTAGAGCTAGGATGAATTAAAATAGTACCGTCCGGGTCCAGGCATAACGGAATTTCAACCAATTATGGCTTTAATTTTTCGGCCTTCGGCGTTTCCCATGTTTTCATTTTATTCAGGTCCGGTTCATACAATCGCAGAATGACATCCAGGTTTTCATCTTTGCGATTGATGGGCAGCCAATTCTCTTCCGGTATGCCTTCCGGCTTTTCAGCCGCCACGTAAACTTCAATACCACCGTCCTTGTTCAGTTTTATGCCGGCGTTTTCACCGACATTGTATTTTTTGCGGTCATTGGGAATGAAGAAACCATTTGCAGAATCATACAGAGTCAACGACCAGAATGTCTTGGCCGGTGGCATCTCATCTTTAGCCATACGAATAATGTAATCATTCTGTGCGTTCATTGGTTGACCATCACCAGTGGGCACAGGCGGATACATTGCTTCTGTTGCCGGCAATCCGATTGGGCCCAAAACGGATTGCATCAACAATATCTCTTGAGATATCTGCCCTTTTGGCTTAAACAAGCTCATACCGTGTTCTGCCGTCACAGCCGGGTCCATGGCGCGGGCAAACTCGCTTTTTTGGACCTGTTCAGCAATGCTTCTGAATTTTTTTGCGTCAATATTAACCACCTTGTCCTTGGCAAACGTCTTTCCCGGTTCGACCCCGAGCGGTTTCAAGGCGGCAAGGAATGCCTGATCCAATTCATTCTTTGGATCGAATGTCGTGTGGTTGACCACGAACTGCATGACTTCCAGAAAATTATTTTCATACACATCAAGGTCAGACTTGCCAACATCCGGAAACTGCACGTCATTTATTGCCTTGGCCGGTTTGCCCTGGTATTCAGATAAGGTCATTAATTTGACCGATTGCATCTGTTCGATAATTTTTTCGAACCGTGTTTTATCGTCCGCATGCGGCATAACGCGAAATACTGCGGAGACAAAATCGCCTGTCATTTCAAAAGTGCGGTCAATACCTTCTATCTTACTTCCATCGTATTCATCCGTGCGCGCGGTATAAAACAGCACTTTCTCAGGTTTTTTAAAGTCGTCCTTGGTCACAGACATCGGAACATTGACATAGTGGTCATAGCCGGTCACCATCAGTGAAACATACTTTGAATCAAAGGCCGAAATTTCCAGGATCACGGGGTCCTTGCGCAGGTCCAGCATACAGCCGATGTAGAGTGTGTCGTTGTTGGGCCGCGCAATTTCCCTCATCGTGTGATCCTTGAGTTTTGTATCAGCAACACAGGTGTTCCAACCCCCTTGGGTGTATGCGAACTTGTTGTTTACGTTGTACATGGCCACGTACTGGTAGGAGCGGCGGACGATGTTGTCGATCTGTTCATCCGTTAAATTACCGGAAGAAACTTTGTCAGTCTCAGTTGTGGCTACCGGTGCAGATTCTTCTTTGCTACAACCTGCAATTACCAAGAGCATCAGCAGACTTGTAAACAATGCAATAAATTTGATCGTT
>CAXMTO010000267.1:0-7049 GCA_964196355.1 uncultured Myxococcota bacterium | reverse complement strand
GAAGCGGCTCAAACAGTTACTGACGCAATTAAATATCAAATGGTTTGAACAGTACTCTACAGGTGAAGCACTCTACCATATGCACCCTGAAGAGGCGCCCTCCCGCATATCTGCCGACGCAGGGGGAATGACATCTTACCGGATAAAAGGAGGGATGCAGAAACTGATCGTCGCGTTGACAGAAGAATTAGAACAGACGGCTATCAAGACAGAACATGCTGCAATTACGATTAAAAAACAAAATAGCATCTGGCAGGTAACGGCTCGGCACCGGGGACAGGAAAACACGTTTAGAGCAAACCAGCTGGTGTTGGCCCTGCCCCCACGGCTGATCGTAAAGTACCTGACCCCTGAACACTATCTGTCAAAAAAACTCATCAACGATCTACAGCTTCAACAAACCTGGATGTCAGGCCAGGCTAAGTTTGTTGCCGTGTATAACAAACCATTCTGGCGAGAAAATGGGTTGACCGGGCAAGCATTTAGTCGCGTGGGCCCCATGGTAGAAATCCATGATGCTTCATCAGATACAGATTCCGGCTTTGCATTATTTGGCTTTATCGGCCTGCAGCCGCACGTCAGGTCACAACTTTCATGCGACCAACTCAAGTCCAAATGCATGACGCAGCTCAGCGTACTTTTTGGCTCTGAAGCTTTGGATGCGGAGGCAGTTTACCTGAGAGATTGGGCGCAAGACAGGTGGGTTGCAACAGACGACGACGTTATGGAGTCACCTAGACACTCAGAATTTTCGGTAATGCACCATAAAAAAGAACTCGAATCACTGGGGTTACATCTTGCAGCAAGTGAATTCGCGCAATATGAAGCCGGATATCTGGAGGGCGCTTTGCTGGCGGCTGACACGGCGGTAAGCAGTAATTTATCTACTCAAAACCCCAGATGGTAATGCCCTGTTATGTAGAGAGGTGAAAAAATGAAGAAAGTAATTGGTACACAGAAAATCCCAATCAAGCTCTGGCTTGAGGATATAGATGATCTGGCCCTGGCCCAGGCCAAGAATTTAGCCAATCTTCCTTTTGCCTACAAGCATATAGCTATTATGCCCGATTCTCACGTTGGCTACGGAATGCCGATTGGCGCTGTACTGGCCACCCGGGATGTTATTATTCCTAATGCGGTTGGGGTCGATATTGGCTGTGGGATGTGTGCTGTGCGCACTTCATTGCACGAAATCAGCAGAGATTCCCTGAAACAAGCGATGCGGCAGATCCGTCAGCTCATTCCCCTTGGCTTTAATCATCATACGTCACAACAGGATGGAGCTTTAATGCCGAAACTGCATGAAAAGAATATGCCGATGGTGACCAGGCAATTTGAGAAAGCCCGTTATCAACTCGGTACCCTGGGTGGTGGAAATCATTTTATCGAAATTCAACTGGGCGATGATGGGTATGTCTGGATAATGATCCATTCCGGTTCCAGAAACCTGGGCCACAAAGTAGCCAGCCATCATAATACGACTGCCTGCAAGCTCAATGAGAGCTGGCGTGTTCAGATCCCAAAGGAATGGCAGCTCGATTTTTTGCCGATCAATACCGATGAGGCGAAAGAGTATACAGCGGAAATGAACTATTGCGTGGAATTTGCCCTGGCCAATAGAAAGTTGATGATGCGGCGAGTGCAGGAAGTTTTAGTGAATGTGGCCGGGCCAATGGAATTTGGTGAGTTGATCAATAAGTCGCACAATTTTGCCGCCTGGGAATGCCACGGAGGGAGAGATGTCCTTGTGCACCGGAAGGGAGCTACCAGAGCACGTAAAGGTGAGCTGGGATTAATCCCGGGAAGCCAGGGAACTGCAAGCTATATTGTAAGTGGCCTTGGCAACGGGGACTCATTTCACTCCTGCTCTCATGGAGCTGGTCGTCGTTTAAGTAGAAAAAAGGCAATCCGTGAGCTGGATCTACATACAGAAAAACGACGCCTGGAAAAACTTGGCGTAATTCATGCTGTTCGCCACAAGAAGGATCTGGATGAAGCTCCAGGATCTTATAAGGATATTGAAAAAGTAATGGAACGTCAGAAGGATTTGGTGAAGATCGAAGTTAAATTGCGGCCCTTAGCTGTGGTGAAAGGATAGCCAGGATTTAGAACTGAAAACCGGAACCAACTCGATATGTTCGTGAAAGAACACGGCCGATGGAATTACAGCTCCGGTGAATGTATCACGAGCATCTTCTCAACCTGCATATCTGTAATGGTATGGGGGATGCCGCCCGTGCCGTGTCCGGATTCTTTCAACCCGGCAAAGGGCATCCAGTCAACTCGAAATGCAGTGTGATCATTGACCATGATGGCCGAGCCGTCAATATTCCGGTAGATTTTCATCGCGGTATCAATATTGCTGGTGAAGATTGCCGCCTGAAAAGCAAAGGGAAGCTGGTTGGCACGTGTAATGGCTTCTTCCATGTCGGTATACGAATAAATACAGACAACCGGTCCAAAAACTTCCTTTTGACTGATGCGGGCAGATTCCGGTGGATCGAGCAATACAGTACATTCATAACAACTCTCAGACAGTTTTTTGCCGCCGCAGAGCAATGTCGCCCCTCCCCTGACCGCTTCCTGCACCCACTCATCAACACGAGTTACCTCATCTGGATCAATTAATGGTCCAACCTCAGTGGTCGCTAGCGTCGGATCACCGACGATAAGCTTTGCAGCTGAGACTGCCAGGCTTTCGGCCAGGTTTTTTGCTAAGGTTTTGTGGGCGAAAACCCGTTGGACTGAGACACAGACCTGGCCTGCGTGATAAAAACCACCCTTTAATAATTTTGGCACTGCTATCTCAATGTCGGCATCTTCCGCCATAATCACCGGTGCTACCCCGCCATGTTCAAGTGCGCAGCGTGTGCCGGGAGCAAGTTTGGAGCGGAGCATCCAGCCAACTCTGCTGCTGCCGATAAAGCTTAAAAAGGCAACTCTTGAATCGGTAACAAGTCTGGTCGCGAGTGTGCTGTCCCCAATCACCATCGCCTGGCACCACTTGTCGGGCAGACCCGCCCGGCGGAGTATATCAACGAAATTAAAACAGGATATCGGCGTCTTGCTGGCCGGTTTGACAATTACCGGACAGCCGGCTGCAACTGCCGGCCCAACCTGGTGAACGATCAGATTGAGGGGGTGGTTAAAGGCACTCACCGCAACGACCACTCCGATTGGTTCCGGTGTGGTGAAGGCCACTTTGTGGCTCGAGGCGGGGGTGATTCTCATGGGAACCAGCTCACCTCCTTTATTACGCATTGTCTCAACACACAATTTAACTCCCTCTATGGCTCGATTGACCTCAATTTCAGAGTCGATAAGAGGTTTGCCGCCTTCCCGGGCTGCCTCAACTGCCAATTGATCAAATTCATCCTGCATGATGACAGCAGCCTTCTCAAGGATTGCCAGGCGCTCAGACAGGGGGAGCCAGCTTTTCTTGTCACGGTAGAGCTCAACTGCTGTCTGCAGAGCTGTCTCTATCGTTTTCCAGTCTGCCAGATCGACCATGGCAATTTTGGTGAAATCAAACGGGGCGGTAATATCAAGCGAACCGGCAACGTCGGTTGCCCCGGGTACTAAGATGTGTAAGTGTTTCATCTCCAGCTCCTATAAAAATTTACTCTTCTCTCTGATTTCATGATTCAATATCCGGTCATTATCAGAATAATCAACGGGGACTTCAATCAGGTGAACCCCTGGAGTCTTGAAGCAAAGCTCAAGTTGAGGAATAAGGTCTTCAGCAGCACTCAACAGGTGTCCATGGGCACCGTAACTCTCTGCATAGATGACGAAGTCAGGATTGCCTATATCAAGGCCGAAATCTGCAAATCCCATATTGATCTGCTTCCATTTAATCATGCCATAAGCATTATCTCTTAAAACGATTACAACTAGATCAAGCTTAAGACGCACTGCTGTTTCCATTTCCTGTGAATTCATCATAAAACCGCCATCACCGCAGATGGCGAGGATTTTTCGTTTCGGATAGACAATCCTGGCGGCAATTGCAGATGGCAGCCCCGCTCCCATCGAAGCGAGTGCATTGTCGAGCAGTACGGTGTTTGGCCCATGAGCTTTGTAGTTTCTTGCGAACCAGATTTTATATACCCCATTGTCGAGAGCGATAATACCATCATCGGGCATCACCTGACGGATATCGTGAACAAGCCGCTGTGGATAAACCGGGAAACGATTATCATTGATACCTTCTAGCAGGTGCTGTTCAGTCGCTTCCTTGATCTCTTCAAAATAACTGAAATTCCAATGAGGTTGGGGAGAGAGTTTCTCGCAGAGTTGATAGACGGAGTTAGCTATATCTCCAATCACACCAATCTGTGGATAATATACAGGGTCAACTGCAGCGGTCAGGTAGTTGACATGTATGACTTTGAACCCTCCCTGCTGCATGAAAAATGGAGGTTTTTCCACCACGTCATGACCAACATTGATGATGAGGTCAGTGTGACTGATAGCTCGATGGAGAAAATCATTAGAAGAAAGAGCTGCGTTACCGAGAAAAAGCGGATGGCGTTCGTCGATGACGCCCTTGCCCATCTGAGTGCTGATAAAATAAATACCGGTCATATCGACTAGTTCTCTCAGCATCTTGCTGGAGTGTTTTCGATTTGCTCCGGCACCCAGCAGCAGCAGCGGGCGTTTAGCCTGTTGGATCATATCCACCGCCTGGCTGATAGACTTGTTCTCGGCAAGCGGTCTTCGATACCATGATTTATTTATGATTCCGGTACTTGTCAATTCCGAGGCAATGTCTTCGGGTAATTCCAGATGTACTGCTCCGGGCCGTTCTTCCTCGGCAAGTCGAAATGCTTCTCGAACCCTGCTTGGGATATTATTGGCACTGGCTATCTGGCGAGTGTATTTTGTCAGGGGATTCATCATATCGACGATATCGACGATCTGAAACTGGCCCTGCTTGCTCGATTTAATCGGTTTCTGGCCGGTGATCATCAGCATCGGCATGGCACCGAGTTGTGCATAGGCGGCAGCTGTCACAAGATTGGTGGCACCGGGGCCGAGTGTTGCGATGCAAACTCCGGTTTTACCTGTCAGTCTGCCATAGGTAGCTGCCATGAAACCGGCAGCCTGTTCATGCCTGGTCAGGATGAGTTTTATCGGTGAATCTTTCAGGGAATTGAGAAGATCAAGATTTTCCTCTCCAGGAATACCAAAAATATACTGAACGTCTTCAGCCTCGAGGGCTTTAATAAATAGATCTGATGCTTTCATACGCTACCCCTGATTATATAATTTCAATAATTACCGATAGGAACGGTCTCTAGCCCGCGTTTCTCATGAACATGGTGTCAATTGGGTTATATTGTCAATATGTTACAGCTCCTTCGGCAGCCGAGGAGACGAGTCGGGCGTATTTTACTAGAACCCCACTCGAATGTGTTATTGGAGGAGGCTGCCAGTTCCGACGGCGCTCTGCTAGTTCAATATCTGAGATTATTACGTTCAACTCTTCCTTTTCCAAATCTATTGTAATAAGATCATTCTCTTCCACTAACGCAATGTTTCCGCCGAGCATTGCCTCAGGAGCAATATGGCCGATCATAATGCCGTGGGTGCCACCTGAAAAGCGACCATCTGTGATCAGAGCTACGCTGTCACCCAGGCCCGCCCCCATCAACGCGGCGGAAGGAGAAAGCATCTCCCGCATGCCTGGCCCCCCTTTCGGTCCCTCGTAACGTATAACAACGACATTTCCGGGTTTTATTCTCCCCTCAAGAACTGCCGACATGGCATCCTCTTCCTGTTCGAAAACTCTGGCCCGGCCACGCATTGTATGTAATGGCTTTCCGCTCTGTTTAAGCACACAGCCTTCTTCGGCTAAGTTGCCGTAGAGGATACGAATATGTTTCCCTGCCGATGCGTATGGTTTTTCAGGTGGAAGAATCACATTCTGATTATCTGGTAAAGGGGGTGCATTGGCAATGTTATCAGCAATACTCTTGCCGGTAACCGTCAAGCAATCGCCATGCAGAAATCCAGCTTCCAATAATACCTTCATCACCATAGGTACCCCTCCAAGCTGATGCAGATCATTCATTAAATATCTACCAAATGGTTTGAAATTGCCGAGAAGCGGCACTCTTCGAGTGATAGTTGAGATATCTGCCAGCGACAGGGTAACCTCTGCTTCTCTTGCCAGCGCCAGGAGATGTAGAACTGCGTTTGTTGACCCGCCTAATGCCCAGACAACTGTAAGAGCATTTTCAAACGCCCTTCCAGTCATGATCTGACGGGAAGTTATCCCCTGCTTGAGTAGAGCCATCAAAGTACGGGCACTGCTGATTACATCATTTCGTTTCTCTTTGGAGATTTGGTTCTGCCGATCAACAGCCATATTTGAAGATGAGCCCGGCAGACTCATTCCAAGCGCTTCAATGGCAGCAGCCATTGTGTTAGCAGTGTACATACCACCACAAGAACCTGCACCCGGACAGGCATGGCACTCGATACCGTGCAGTTGCTGTTCATCAATCCTGCCAGCAGCATGAGCGCCAACACCCTCAAAAGCACTTACGATGTTAAGCTCTTCTCCCTCAAAATTGCCTGGCAAAATACTGCCACCATAGAGGGTGAGTCCAATCAGGTTATTACGTGCAATCGGCATCAGCGCGGCAGGAATAGTTTTATCGCACCCGGATAGAGTGATGACACCGTCGACTCTGTACCCTTCAGTCATCAGCTCGATGGAGTCGGCAATCACCTCACGGCTAACGAGTGAATACTTCATAGCCTCGGTTCCCATTGAGATACCATCGGATACCACCGGTGTTCCGAATATGATAGCCTTGCCCCCTGCCGCTTCGATTTCGTGGTGCAATAAATCACCAAGTTCGCGAATATGATCGTTACATGGGGTGCCATTCGTATAGGGCACGGCAAGAGCAATCAGTGGCTTATCGAAATCGTCATCGTTAAAACGCACCGCACGTAACATTGTTCGTGCCGGAGTCCGAGCTTCCCAGTTACCGACCTCTCTACTACCCATAACTTCATGGCTTCGACGTATCATT
>CAXMTO010000266.1:0-4341 GCA_964196355.1 uncultured Myxococcota bacterium | reverse complement strand
GCCGGTATGCTGGGCATTATTTCTTTGTTAAAAGCCTTGATTTCGTCTTGTAAGCTCATTGGTTCCTCCTTGATGATAAGTAATCGCTTTTGCACGAGGTCTTTCTCGACAAATATTTTAAAAACCGATTCAAAATTTCTTGCCAACATATATGGTTTTGTCAGTCAAAATCTGACACAACATATCCACTATACATCTTGATACTTCAGGAATGATTCACGACTTTCAATGTATAGCAGACATTAAAAGTCGGCTATTAAACAATATGGTATGAATGTTTCAATTTTTGAGAAGATGGAAAATTGAACACTCGTTGCAGGATGTTTAACGACCGCCATCACTGGCGGGAGTGAAGCGTAGCGGAATTCCCGTCCGAGTGCATGGCATAGTTGGCCTCAATCGATTCTTCGGGTCATATATTCTTCAGCTTTTCTGCGGCAGCATGGATCGCGGCTACCGTTTCACTGTCGTCCTCCCACCTGGTGAACATTTCCTGGGTGATGGCCATTTCCTTTCCCGCATCACCGTGCATCATATACAGCGCGCCAATCTCACAATCCTTGTGGCGACCACACTTGAAGCAAGGTGGCACCGACGACTTGAATTTGATCGAGTTGATCACGTCCACTTCAAATATGCCCAACAGATTATGCAAGCGCTCTTGTGCCGCGTCTATCGTCATCGCGCCCCCGACGACGGTCACAAACGGTGTATCCGCAATTGCTATACTCCTGTGGCGATAACCGTAAAAGCGCTCAAGGAAGGCCCATGCAATAGAGGAGACAGTGTCCATGTAGACTGGTGTGCCTATGACCACTGCGTCGGCCTCCTTGATCTTCTGATAATACGGCTGCGCATCGTCTTTCAAATTGCAGACCTGCGGGCCTGCGCACAACTGAACACAGCCCTTGCATCCGGAGTAGCTTAAATCGGTGAGCTTCACGAATTCGACATCGTGACCGCTCTTGTCGAGAATCGCCTTTACCATGCGGTCGACGTTGCCCTCACGCCCTATACTGCCTGCACTGAATCCGATTACCTTCATTGCGTCTCCTTTCTTTGGGGATTGCGATAAACTCGATATAGTTTAAATCAATTTTCTCCAAGGCATCCCCCGTTGGTGCCCAACCATTTATTAGCAGGGGCATTTCCTTGATATTGAATATTGGTAGTGTTTTCATGAAATCTAATTAAACATTGTACCCAATACTCTCCAAGTTCAATTCCAACGCGGCTTGGAATGCCGGTTTCGAAATTTTGAATCCTTTCGGCTATCGCCTTGCAAGTGCCTGCTCAATACTGTCCATCACTTTGCCACTGATATTGATATCGAAGGCGGCTTCAATCTCGCGGATACAGGTCGGGCTGGTGACGTTGATCTCCGTCAGCTTATCACCGATCACATCGAGACCGACAAAGTAGAGACCCTTTTCCCTTAACACCGGAGCCACGGATTCAGCGATGTGACGGTCGCTCTCGGACAGAGATCTCGCTTCACCACGGCCACCGGCGGCCAGGCTGCCCCGGGTTTTGCCGGGTCCCGGAATCCGGGCCAGGCAGTAAGAAATGGGTTCGCCATCGACGACCAGGATCCGCTTGTCTCCCTCGCTGATTTCCGGGATGAATTTCTGAGCCATGGTATAGCGGCTGCCGTGCTGAGTCATGGTCTCGATGACCACATCCAGGTTCGTGTCCCCAGGCTTGATGCGAAAAATGGAGGCGCCACCCATGCCATCGAGAGGCTTCAGGATGATGTCCTGATGCTCGACATGAAACTGGCGAAGCTTGGCGGCGTTACGGCTGACCAGGGTCTCGGGAGTCAGCTGGGCAAACCAGGATGTAAAGAGCTTCTCGTTTGCATCACGCATGCTTCGTGGATTGTTAACGACCAGTGTCCCCTCGGTCTCGGCCCGCTCGAGCATATACGTGGCGTAGAGAAACTCAGTATCGAAGGGCGGATTCTTGCGCATGAGAATTACATCCAACTCGGCCAGAGGCAAATCCAAATGTTGTTCGAACTGGTACCAGTTCTCTTCATCCCACCGCACCTGCAGAGGCTGCATTGTAGCGTGGGCTCGACCATTTTGTAGATAGAGATCCTGCATCTCCATGTAATAGAGTTGGTAGCCGCGAGACTGGGCTTCCAGCAACAATGCCAAGCTGCTGTCTTTCTTGACCTTAATCTGTTGAATAGGATCCATCACGATCCCGAGTTTGATTTCCACAATTCCTCTCTCATGTGAATGTTCGGCAGACGGGCGTTCCGAAAGTGACCAGAGCCAGTAAGCTGCTTTCAGTTCAGCAGACCCTCTTCTTTTAAGGCTGTTTGGACAGCTTCTCGGCAACGAATCTTTTCCAGGTATGCACCCAGATTTTTGTAGCTGCTCATATCTACAAAATTGAGGTCGTATTGAGAAATCCAATTCAAGATTGCAAAAGCATACGCATCGGCGACCGTGTAAATGGTTCCCATAAGATATTCATTATTGGCAAGGTGGTTGTCCATAATCCCTAATCTCGCCTGCAGTTTGGCTTTAAAGAATTCCAGCCCTTCGTTCGTGTAAAAGTGCGGAACGAAGAATAACCCCATAATAAGTGTACCAGCACCATTCAATTGGCTCATTTGTTTCTGCATCTACTACTGTTCCTGAAATTGACAATGGGCCAGCTTGGCAGGAATTGTTCCATACAATTGCCAAGCATAAGAATAGAATGACTGTTAGAAGTCTTTTACCCATTAAACAACCTTGCCATTGCTATGATTTATTGAAACTCCAAGCCTTTTAACAATATCAAATATTATCTTTAATCAAAAGTAAAGATAGCTTGCCAACATCTTGAGTTTTGGCAAGTTCAAAACAATTCAATATATCCTTTGGACATCTTGATACTTTAAGAATAATTCATAAGTCAAGATTTATAGCAATGGCCAATAGTTTCCAGTAAGGATTGAATATAGATATCTTGACTTGAGAGAAATGGATGTCAAGAAGTCAAGCTGACCCCATTATTGCTGGTAAGGGATTTTGTATAAAAGGTGACTTGATCTACTTCTTGCCTAACAATTGGCTGTGAGTCAAAATATCTATAGCTTCCTGCTCAGAGAGGCCTTCGTCGATCGTCATTGAAGGCATATCGCTGCCAGGATGGCCCCAGCGTATCTTGTGGATTGATTCCTGGGGATTATCGTTAGCCAGCCAGCCGACTCCCTGGATGCCTTCCTTGCCGCTTTTGAAGTCGATCTCGTTTCCATCAACTCCATGGCAGGATGAACAGTGTGCATTATAGAGAAGCTTACCTTTTGTGGTGTTACCCATTGCCTGACCCTGTTCGTCAATTACGGGATCAATAGCAGCTTGGCCTTCACGCAGAAATTTAACGAGATCCCAGGTTTGAGATGGGGATAAGTATTCTGAAAAGTCGTGTTTTGTACCTTTACTTGTCAAAGAGCTATAAAGAACATCGGCGGCGGCTGATTGCACATGAAAGACGCCTGATATGCCTGTATAGTGTGATCCCTTGCTGTAACGCCCCTTATTACCAATGTAATCCCAGCCATGGCATTCTTTGCACCGCCAGGTAGTCTTGCCTGATTTTTTTGATGCCTGTGGATATAATGGATGATTTTCAGAAGTCTTTATATCTGTGATTTTCAACCAGTTGTCATACAGTTGTGCGCCATTTTTTAAGTTCGCCTCCTGATAATCAGCTGCTAATTGAGCCTGGCTTACACCTCCAGCAAAGATCACAGAAGTTATGATATAAGACCCTAATAAAAAGACTGACATTAACCCTACAACGCTGACTAAACGTTTCATATTATACTCACTGTTTTATTTCATCATGAAAGTCGAAACCATTTCTCTTGTGCCACATTGTGGCACCGATAAAAAGACAATAATCATTATCAGAAAATGCACAAGTTTTGTAGTTTTGGATATTTGCTGAAGAGCTTAGAGGTAGGTACTAGCTTATAAAAAGTGCATAAAATTAAAAGTCAAGATGTCTTGCCAACATGTTAACTAATTACTTACTCAAGGAGAGTTAAGGTGTCCACTGTCAATGTTAACTATGCGGCCAATATAATTGGTTTAGATGGATAACACCAATGCCTGTCAGTTAGCCTCAATGGTCAAGGTTTCTCCATCATCTGGAATAAAAGTTTTTGATAACAAGCCGTTCTTTTCCAGAGTATGTTTCAATTGTGAACGGGTCGTTGGGCAATGGTTAAGAGCTTCGAGATGATTGGCAATAACTTTATTAGGTGCTGTACGAGCAAAGGTCACAATTTCTTCCAATGACATTAAAATTGGCCCACCAACATCTAAGCTGGCGCTTCCT